>JAEZVM010000341.1 GCA_023420795.1 Pseudomonadota bacterium | reverse complement strand
CGGCGGCATTATCGACGCTGGCCGTTGCCGCGCTGGTCAGGCGCACCGGCAACCGGCGGCTGTGGATTGCCTGCCATTTCATCATGGCCGCAGGCATCATCCTGCCGGTGATGTCCTCGCATCTGCTAGCGATATTCGCGGCGGCGCTGTGCGTGGGCGGCACCTTCATGGTGATCACGCTGGCCGCGCTGCAGGAAGCCAAGCGCGTGGCCGGGCGCGACGCCACCACGTTGATCGCCGCGATGACTTCGGCATTCGCTGCCGGGCAGATCATCGGACCGCTGACGGTTGCGTCCAATGGCAATGGATTCGCGCCGGGCCTGATTGCGGCCGCAGTGCTGCTGGTCGTCAGCGCGCTGGCGCTAAATAAAGATCATTAAAGGAGCAAACATGAACGATAAGACATTGAACGCACAAAACTGCATGCCCGGACCGGAGCGCATGCCGGCACTGCCGATGGATACGATGGATGACGCGCAGAAGGCGGCCGCGCAGGAACTGATCAACGGCCCGCGCGGCGCGGTGTTCGGGCCCTTTATCCCGCTGCTGCGCAGTCCGGAACTGATGAACCGGCTGCAGAAGGTCGGCGAATATCTGCGCTACCAGAGCGCGCTGGAAACCCGGATCAATGAATTCGTGATGCTGATCGTGTCGCGTCAGTGGACCCAGCAGTTCGAGTGGTGCATGCACTATCCGCTGGCGATCAAGGCCGGCATGAAGCAGGAAGTACTCGATGCGCTGGCGCAGGGCCGTCGCCCCGTCGGCATGGCGCAGGACGAGGAAATTGCCTATGACGTGTGCGACGAGCTAGAGCGCATGCACGGCGTCTCGGATGCAACTTATAGGCGCGCGGTCGAAGCGTTCGGCGAGCGCGGCTTGCTCGACATGATCGGGCTGATCGGCTACTTCAGCACGGTGTCGATGGTGATGAACGTCGCGCGCACGCCGCCGATGGCAGGCACGACCGTGACGCCGCTGGCTCCATACCCCCTCTAAAGAAATGGCTATTTAAATCGGCGGGCATTTGTGGCATATTGCTGTCCAGAAATCATCAGGCCGGCATTTGCCGGCTTTGCCATTCCGAAGGGTGCAATATGCTGTTTCTGAAAAAAACCACCGCGCCGGTCGCGCCCGGCGTCTATGCGGTCGATGTTGCTGCCAAGCCGCCGGGAAATACCTTCATGATCTATGCCGCGATCGATGCTGCCAGCCAGCCGACGGCATTCATCGAGGCGGTGGAGGGAATGGGCTTCAAGCAGGTTCTCTCCAAGTCGTACAAGCATCACAACGGCAAGGAAATCGTCGATCTGCATTTCCAGAAGGCCGGCTCCGACATCTTCGAAGGCTGGACCGCCGCCGAAAAGGCTTCCAATCTGGAAGCGATGGAAAAGGTGTTTGCAGGTTTCAACATCCAGGTTACCCCGCGAGTGATGTCGTTGGCCGAGGCATTCCGCTGATTTCTGCAATCGCGCGCCAAACACTTGACGCGCCGGTCGGTCACACTCCCAACTTCAGCATAGTGTGCTAGGCTTACGCCTCCCCGCTGGTACGCATGCCTGAAACGCATCCGGCATACATGTCGGCGGGATGCTGTTTGCCTCCTTTCCTGTATCCACGGGGAAGACCGGGAAGTGCCGCAACGAGATGCGCGACATGATCCCCGCCCACGGAACGCGAACGACTTGACCAGTCCTTGCGTACACCGCGAATGATGGCGAGAACGTTTGCACGAGAGATCCCCTGTGTTGCGTCCTGCTCCGTTCCCTGAAACGGGAGCCGGATGTTCTTTGCCATCAGGCGTATTCGACGCCTGAAACACCGCGAATGGTAGCCGCCCGGCGGCGCATTGTTCGCACTTGCCAAGAGAGTCCGTCTGAAAACCAGCCTCGCGCCATTTCATCATGGCCGCGCCGCGCATTGCATTTCAGCCTGCGTTTTCAGCTGGACAGAAAAATATCGACGATTGAACTATTGCGGAATAGATGACATGACCAAGCTGGAACAACAAGCCCTCGACTACCACGCCGCCGGGCAGCGCGGCAAGATTGCGATCCAGGTCACCAAGCCGGTCGCCAGCCAGAACGACCTTGCGCTGGCGTATTCGCCGGGCGTGGCGGCGCCCTGCGTCGAGATCAACAAGAACCCGGCCAAGGCCTATGACTACACCGCCAAGGGCAATCTGGTCGGCGTGATCACCAACGGCACCGCGGTGCTCGGCCTCGGCGACATCGGTGCGCTGGCAGGCAAGCCGGTCATGGAAGGTAAGGCGGTGCTGTTCAAGAAGTTCGCCGGCATCGACGCCTTCGACATCGAGATCGACGAGACGGACCCGGACAAGCTGGTCGAGATCATCGCCGCGCTGCAGCCGACCTTCGGCGGCATTAACCTGGAAGACATCAAGGCGCCGGAGTGCTTCACCGTCGAACGCCGGCTGCGCGAGCGGCTCGCGATCCCGGTATTCCACGACGACCAGCATGGCACCGCGATCGTGGTCGGTGCCGGTTTCCTGAATGCGCTGCACCTGACCGGGCGCGATATCTCGCTGGTGAAGGTGGTCTGCTCCGGTGCAGGCGCTGCCGCACTGGCCTGCCTCGACATGCTGCTCGACCTTGGCGTCAAGCGCGAGAACGTCTATGTCTGCGACAGCCGCGGCGTGCTTACCACGCGGCGCGAGCTGACCGGCGAGAAGAAGGCATGGGCACAGGATACCGATGCAAAAACCCTGTCCGACGTGATCGGCATGGCCGACGTGTTCCTCGGTTTGTCCGGCCCCGGGCTGTTGAAGCAGGAAGACGTGAAGAAGATGGCTGCGCAGCCGGTCGTGTTTGCGCTGGCCAATCCGGAGCCGGAACTGCGGCCGGAACTGGTGCGCGAAGCCGCGCCGGACGCGATCATCGCCACCGGCCGTTCCGATTATCCGAACCAGATCAACAACGCGCTGTGCTTCCCCTACCTGTTCCGCGCCGCGCTCGACTCCGCCGCGACCACCATCAACCAGGACATGAAGCGCGCCTGCGTGCTGGCGCTGGCCGAGATGGCGCGCAGCGATGCGCAGTTTGGCAAGGAATACATCGTACCGACGCTGCTCGATCAGCGTTTGCTGACGGGTGTGACGACGAAGATTGCTGCAGCCGCCTGCGAAAGCGGCGTGGCGCGCCGGCAGCTGGATGCGGATGCGTACCGTGCGCAGCTGGAAACGCTGGCGCGCACGCTGCTCTGAACGAGCGGATGGCTTGCGGCGGTGGGAGATCCCTCGCTTTGCTCGGGATAACGAAGAAGTGGGGCTGAATCAGGCGGCCCTGGCCACCGCTTGATTCGGAATCACGCCGCTGACCACCCGGTCGCGGCCATCCTGTTTGGCCTGGTACATGCGATGGTCGGCCAGATCGACGAGCACCTTCCAGTCGGTCACCTGATCGGCGGTGCGCTCGGCGATGCCGATGCTGGCGGTGATCGGCGTATGGTCCGGGCGCAGGCCGAAGCCGATGCTGCGCAGCCGCATGATTGCGGCCTCCGCCTGATACAGATCGGTATTGGGCATGATCAGCAGGAATTCCTCGCCGCCCCAGCGCACCAGCGTATCGCCGCGCCGCAGGTTGGCGCTAACCATGCCGGTGACGTTGGTCAGGACCGTGTCGCCGGCTTCATGGCCGAAGTGGTCATTGACGCTCTTGAAGTGATCGATGTCGAAGAAGGCGACCGCAATCGGCGTGCTGTTGCGGCAGGCAATGGTGAACTGCAGTTCCATCACTTCCTCGCCGCTGCGGCGCGAGAATACGCCGGTCAGCGGATCGCGGATCGCCTGTCGTACCAGCGCAATCATGAACGCCAACTGGCTCATGCCGGCCAGCGTCGCCACGCCGGTGATCAGCACCAGCAGCCAGAAGGCGCCGGCAAACGACGGCCAGTCCAGCGCGGACAGGCGCAGGATGCCGGAGATGCCCTGCGCCAGCAGGATCGGGCTGGCGATAAGCAGGCTTTCAAGCAGCGTCAACGGGAAGATGGCCAGCCCGCCCAGCAGCACGAAGGGCAGGAACGCATAGCCGGCGCCAATCGCGGCAGAAATGCCGGTGAGCTGGTAATTCGCCAGCAGCGTGTGCGATGCGACATAGAACGTGGTCGGGATGATGAACAGCATCGCCATTGCGCGATAGGCGTCGAACAGGTCGCCATTCGGCCGGTAATACAGCGGCAGGGTGGCAAACGCGGCGGTCGCGGCAAAGCGCATCAGTGCCAGGTTCAGCCACAGCGGGAATGGAAACACGATCAGATCGACGATGCTCCACAACGGCGTCAGCACGGCGAACAGGAAGGCGAACAGGCGTACCCGGTTGACGATCAGCGTTGCCCTGCGGCGCGTCACCAGCGCGAGATGCTGGCTTGGGGAGGCCAGCCAGTAGATTTCCGACTCGGTGAGTTCTCCCGGCATGAGGCCGGTGAGTCGGTGCCATACAACATCGCTGAGACGGTTCATGTGGGTCCAGGACGCAACAAGGGTCCGGCGATTATCCCACACTGCTTTTGGGGTTGTTGAAAAATATTGCTTAGATGCAACCGCTGCACAACAGTCGCATTGGCCGGGATGAATGATCGTATTCAGGTATTGCGGATCGTTACCAGCCGCGACAGGCCAAACAGGTTCACCTTCTTCACCGACTGGATTTCCCAGTCATACTTCAGGATCTGCTCATCGAAGCAGAAATCGGAGCGAAAGCCGATCCGGTTTGCCAGCGAGCGAACCGCGCGTTCCAGGAACCACCAGAAGCGGCTGCCGCTGAAGTGATTCAGGATCAGGATCGTGCCGCCCTTGCGGCATACGCGGCGGATCTCGGCCACCAGTCGCTCGGGATGCGGCGTCACCGACAGCACATACGGAATCGCGACGCAGTCGAAACTGCCGTCAGGGAAGTCCATTGCCTCGGCATTCATCGCCGCCAGATGGATATTGCGGCCCGACAGCGACTTTTCCGCGCGCTCGCGCGCGATGTCGAGCATGTCGTCGGAAATGTCGATGCCGATTACCGAGGAGCTTGCCGGATAGCGACTCAGCGTCAGGCCGGTGCCGACACCGACTTCCAGTATCGACGTCGGGCGGATCGCGCATGCCGCGGCGGTCAATGCGCGCCGGCCGGGTTCCAGGACCGCGCCGAACAGGCTGTCGTAGAACGGCGCGTAAAAGCGGTAGGTGTTAACAACGTTATCAGCGGAGATGGGGGGCATACGTGTCCTGATGCGAGTCTGTTAACTGCTAATAAGACATTAGGAGAACAGAAAGTTCATCAGGGCCCGCGGGCCGATCATGGCTTGAATTGATATGCGCCAGCCTGCGGCGAGGAAGCCGCTGGAATCCTTGCACCGGCAGGAAAACTACGCGCTCGGGCTGCGTTTCACGAAGAACAGCGTTGCACCGACGGCCATCAGCACGCCGCCGAAAAACATGTTCTGCTTCTTTACCGCGCGTGCATCGCGGAAATAGCGCTGCATCGATGAAGCGGCGAATGCATAGCCGTGCATCACCAGCAGATCGACCGCGCACATGGTGGCGGCGAGGATCAGCAATTGCGGCAGGAGTGCCGCATCGCGCGCGATGAACTGCGGCAGCACAGCGACCATGAAGATGATGCCCTTCGGATTGGTGGCATTGGTCAGGAAGCCGAGCAGGAAGCGCCGGCGCACGCTCGGTACCGCGGTATGCGCGCTGCTGTGCATCGGCACGTCCTGCTGCACCTCGACCCTGGCGCGCCATTGCGAAAAACCGAGATAGATCAGGTACAGCGCGCCGACTGTCTTGACGATGGAGAAGGCGAGTTCGGAGGCGATCAGGATCGAGCCGACGCCCGCGCCAGCGATGAACAACACCAGAAGAAGGCCGGCCTGCAGGC
>JAEZVM010000238.1 GCA_023420795.1 Pseudomonadota bacterium | reverse complement strand
CGAATCGGTGTTGCCGCGCATGATGGCCAAGATGGATAACCTGGGCGTGAAGAAATCGGTGGTCGGCCTGGTGATCCCGACCGGTTACTCGTTCAATCTGGATGGCACGTCGATCTACCTGACGATGGCTGCGGTATTCATTGCGCAGGCAACGGATACGCCGATGTCGCTGACGCAGCAACTGACGCTGCTGGCCGTACTGCTGCTGACTTCCAAGGGCGCAGCAGGCATTACCGGCAGCGGCTTCATCGTGCTGGCAGCAACCTTGTCTGCAGTCGGCGGCGTGCCGGTTGCCGGTCTTGCGCTGATTCTCGGTATCGACCGTTTCATGTCGGAAGCACGTGCACTGACCAATCTGATCGGCAATGGTGTTGCAACCATCGTGGTCGGCAAATGGACCGGCGACGTTGATACCGAACGGATGCGCCAGCATCTGAACAATGAAACATTGGAAGAAGCGAATGAGCCGGAAGAGGTTCTCGATCAGGTCGAGTCCCACATGGCCAACGGCAAGGCAGCAGCCTGACGGCAGCCACAAAACTCCACATAACTCCCCTTGCAGCCCGTGTTAGCGGGCTGCATTTTTCCCGCCTACGCTACGGAATTGCTCCGCAGCATAGGCGGGATTTCTTTTTCAGCTGCCTGCGACTGTCATGCTCTCGATCAGGATCGAGCCGGTTTCCTTGGTGCCGCGGATCAGGGTATCGGTTCCGATGGCCACGATCTGGCGCAGCATCTCCTTCATGTTGCCGGCGATCGTGATTTCTTCCACCGGATACTGGATCACGCCATTCTCGACCCAGTAGCCCGATGCGCCGCGCGAATAATCGCCGGTCACATAATTGACGCCCTGCCCCATCAGCTCGGTGACCAGCAGGCCGGTGCCGAGCTTGCGCAGCATCGCCTTGAAGTCGTCGCCCGCCTGCGTCAGCGTCGAGGTCAGCGACAGGTTGTGCGAGCCGCCGGCATTGCCGGTCGTTTTCATGCCCAGCTTGCGCGCCGAATAGGTGGACAGGAAGTAGCCCTGCACCACGCCATCCTTCACCACGTCGCGCCGGCTGGTCTTCACGCCTTCCTCATCGAACGGGGATGATCCGACCGCGCCGATGATGTGCGGGTCTTCGACGATCTGGATATGCGGCGCAAACACTTCCTTGCCGATGGAGTCGAGCAGGAAAGTGGATTTGCGGTACAGCGCACCGCCGGATACCGCCTGCACGAACGCGCCGAGCAAACCGGCCGCAAGCGGCGCCTCGAACAGCACCGGGCATTTGCGCGTATCCAGCTTGCGCGCGTTCAGCCGCGCCAGCGCGCGTTCGGCGGCATAGCGGCCGATGTCTTCCGGCTTCGCCAGCTTGGCCGGGTCGCGGGTCGAGGAATACCAGTCGTCGCGCTGCATGTTGCCTCCCTTGCCGGCAATCGGCGACACCGAGACCGTGTGGCGCGAATACGGATAGCCGCCGATGAAGCCACGCGTATTGGCCGAGACGAAATGCGACTGCTGCGCATACACGCCCGCGCCCTCGCTATTGGTCACCCGCTTGTCCACCGCAAATGCAGCGGCTTCGCAGCGCTTCGCGATTTCCACCGCTTCCTCGGTCGAAATCAGCCACGGATAGCACAGTTGCAGGTCGCGCGGATTCATTTCCAGCATGTCGGCTTCCGGCAGGCCGGCGCAATCGTCTTCGGCGGTAAAGCGGGCGATGTTGTATGCCGCCTCGACCGTATCCTTCAGCGACTGCGTCGAGAAATCGGAAGTGCTCGCATTGCCGCGCCGGATATGGCGCTCCTCACCGAGATGAATGGTAACGCCGATGCCCTTGTCCTTGTTCTGTTCGATCGTTTCGATCTTGCCTTTGCGAACCGTTACCGCCAGGCCATTGCCTTCGCTGATCTCGACCGACGCATCCGTGGCTCCCTTTTCCTTGGCGAAACGCAGCACATCTTCCGCAAGCTGTCTCAATTGATTCTGGGTATGGGTAAATACGGGTTTGCTCATGGACTTGTTCTTCTGGAAGTGTAGGTAAAGCGGTTATCATAGCAGTCGTTTACCGAATGGCTTTTGATACATCATGGTTAATCCCAATAGGGGCGCGGTCGGCTTCCGCTCCGACGAATTCGAGCAGCAATACGACCGTCCTTCCAAGTCCCAGCTGAAACGCGAAATGACCGCTCTGCAGGAGCTGGGCGAGGAACTGGTCGCCCAGCCGAAGGACCGCGTGATGCGCGTGCCGATGCCGGAAGATGTGCGCGAAGTGATCCTCGAGTGCCAGAAGATCAAGGATCATGAAGGCCGTCGCCGCCAGATGCAGTTCGTCGGCAAGAAGATGCGCTCGCTGGAAGAAGACGAAGTCGCCGCGATCCGGAAAATGATCGACAGCTGGAAAGGCGCATCCAAGGCGGAAACCGCTGCGATGCATGCGCTGGAACGCATGCGCGAAAAACTGCTGGCCGACGACAAGGCGCTGACCGGATTGAAGGAACAATATCCGGAAGCCGATGTGCAGCAGCTGCGCACACTGATTCGCAATGCGCGCAAGGAACAGGCGGAAAACAAGCCGCCGAAGGCCTACCGCGAAATCTTTCAGATTCTCAAGCAGTTGCAGGCTCCTTCCGCCAACTCCGCTCCCGAACAAGATGACAAAACCGATCAGGAATAATCCGGACGAGCTGCTGATCGGCCTGGTGTCGATTTCCGACCGCGCTTCCAGCGGCGTCTATGAAGATCAGGGCATTCCGGCGCTGCGCGACTGGTTCGCCGCCGCTCTCGCCAGCTCATGGAAAATGGAAACCCGGCTGATCCCGGACGAACGCGCGCTGATCGAAAAGGCGCTGATCGAGCTGGTGGATGAGGTCGGCTGCGATCTGGTCCTCACCACCGGCGGCACCGGCCCCGCGCGGCGCGACGTCACGCCGGAAGCGACGCTGGCCGTCGGCACGAAGGAAATGCCGGGCTTCGGCGAGCAGATGCGCCAGATCAGCCTGAAGTTCGTGCCGACCGCGATCCTGTCGCGGCAGGTTGCGGTGATCCGCGAAACGGCCGACC
>JAEZVM010000228.1 GCA_023420795.1 Pseudomonadota bacterium | reverse complement strand
ATGATGCCGGACGGCGCATCGAGCACCTGGGTGGCGAAGTACAGCATCGGGGTGGCGACCACACCGAGGTCGATCACGTCGATACCGGCGCGGCGCAGGCCGGACGCGAGCGCCTCGCTCAGTTCCGGTCCGGACAGGCGGCCGTCACGGCCGATCACGACCGTCTGCTCGCCGCGGATGCGGGCGGCGGTGCCGAACGCCTGGCCGATCTGCCGGGCAATGCCGATGTCGAGCGTCGTGCCGACGATGCCGCGGATGTCGTAGGCTTTGAAGATGCCTGGGGAAATGGTTAGCACGTCGCGTCGCTCGCTTTTTCAGGAAGCGCCGATGAGTGGCGTATTCCCCGTCGGATTCTGGTTGTAGCCCGATCGGCCATAGGTATAGCCGTAGCCATAGCGTCCCGGACGAATCTTCAGGTCATTGAACAGGACGCCCTTCGCTTCCAGCCCGGCCTGGCTCAGGCGCTTCATCGATTCGTTGATTTCGCCTGGT
Source organism: Pseudomonadota bacterium (assembly GCA_023420795.1). Taxonomy (GTDB): domain Bacteria; phylum Pseudomonadota; class Gammaproteobacteria; order Burkholderiales; family Burkholderiaceae_D; genus Noviherbaspirillum. The sequence goes on along the minus strand of JAEZVM010000228.1, from coordinate 16,644 downwards.
GTGGTAACGCCAGCACGGGTCATGATGTAGATCGCCCCAGCATGGGCACCGATGATCATGGTATCGGCCACGGCGAGAATCGGCGGCGCATCGATCAGGATCAAGTCATAGCGCGACGACAGTTCATGCAGGTAGGCGCCGAAGCTCGGCCGCAGCAGCAGTTCGGATGGATGCTGAGGCAGCGTGCCGGTCGTGATGAAATCCATGTTCTCGATCACGCTGCGGTGAATCACCTGATCGAGGCGGCGCGCCCCCGCGATCGCGTCGGACAGGCCATCATGCCGGCCGAAGCCGAAGTACAGATGCAGCAGGCCGTTGCGCAGGTCCGCGTCGATTAGCAATACCTTCTTCCCTGTCGCCGCCATGATCGCTGCCAGGTTCGCGGAGACGAAGGACTTGCCCATGCCAGGCGTCGCGCCGGTGATCAGCACGATATTGTTCCTGAACTTAGGCAGCGAGAACTGCAGCGCGGTGCGGAAATTGCGCAGGCTTTCGACCGCCACATCGGTGGAGGACACATTCGCCAGCAGCGGTACCTTCTGCTGTTTCGCATTGACCTGCTGGTACAGCTCCCGCTGCTTCTTGCTGTGCGGGATGGTCGCGAAGACCGGGACGCCGGCAACCTGCTCCAGCTGTTCTGGCGTATCGATACTGCCGGCCAGCGATTTCCTGAAGAATGCAGCCACCACTCCGAGGAACAATCCACCCAGCAGCGACAGCGCGAGAATCACCGGGCGATTTGGCTTGACCGGCCGCTCCGGCATCATCGGCGTATCGACCATACGCACGTTGCTCACCTTGCCCACGGTAATCAGGCGCAATTGCTGTGCGGTGTTGAGCAGCGCGGTATACAGATCGGTGTTGACCTTAACTTCACGCTGCAGGCGCAGCAGGTTCTGCTCAATCGCGGGCAGCGACTTGATGTGCTCGTTCATCGTCGTGATCTGGCCGTTGATTTCCCTGAGCTGGCTGTCGATTCCCTGCACCGCCGGATGCTCGTTGGTATAGCGCGCGAGCAGCTCGATCTTTTTCTGCTGCAGTTCCATCTTCTTGAGCTTCGCGGCGGACGACTGCTGCAGGCTCAGCTTCGATTCCTCGCTCAGGTCGATCGTACCGTTGGCATTCCGGAACGCGTTGTACTTCGACTCCGCCTGCTCCAGTTGCGACTTGATCTCCGGCAGTTGCTTGTTCAGATAAGCGAGGGATTTCTCTGCTTCTTCCGTCTTGCGCGCGGCATTCTGCTTCACATACTCCTTGCCCACCTCGGACAGCACGCTATTGATAAGCCGCGGGTCCTGACCGTCCAGCGAAACACCGATCACCCCGGATTGCTTGCCGCCCAGCTCCTCAACCCTCATCGACTTCTGGATGCCTTCGATGGTCGCAAGGCGCGAGCTGCGCGTCAGCAGGAACTGCGCACCCGGATTGCCATGCAACTGGTCGATGCGAATCTCGATGCTTCCCTTTGGCAGCTCGAAGATCGATGTCTCGCCCACCCTCGTGCGGAGATCGATGCCCTGCTCTTCATTGGTCAGGCGGAATTCGCCGTTGCCCAGCGCCGTGACAACGAACTCTCGATTCAGCAGCGCTTCCGGCACGTTGAAGATCGCCACATCAATCTTTTCCGCGCCCCAGACATAGCCGCCGTATCCGAGCACACCCGGCGTGGACAGGCGCTTGTTCTTCTCCGCCAGCCAAGATCCAATCGCCGGAAAATACTTTGGCGTGGCGCTGATGTAGAGGCGCAGGTTGTCCGTGGCGCGCGACACCACCAGGCGTGACTGGAGCAATTCCATCTCCGCCAGCGCGGAGGTCTTCACATCGAACATCGACTGCAGGTCGCCGACAATATTGGAGGACTTCGACTGTCCTTCTTCCTCCACATGGATCAGCATATTGGCTCGGTATACCGGCGTCGTGAGGAAGGCATACGCGGCGCCAAACAGCGTGATGACGAATGCAATCGTCGCGATCAGCCACCGGTTCTCCCAAAGGACATCGAGATAGGTGCCCAACTCGACTTCATTGCTCTCCTGCCAGATCGGCCCGTTCAGCTGAGGGGTGGATTGAGTCATCATAGGCTTATTCGTTCTTGGTTGGTCCGCAAATAAACAATGCCGATCGGTGGGAAAAACAGACCCCGGAAGAATGGACGGCGAAGGACGGCAGCGAAACAGGCACGGATTGCATCACCACCATCGGCGCCGTCAATCTGTCGGCAGACGGCTCGATGGGGCTGATGCGTGACTGCTACCTGGCAGGTCCGACATTTCCTGCTGCGCCCACGGCAGAAGACAATGCACCCGGGAAGATCAGGCTGATCGCACGATTCCAGTTCGCCAGTGGCGTGGCGGCGACATAGACGAGATCCTTCGGATGCAGCTCGAATCCTTCTGCCATCGCCAGTGCGCCAGGTGCGCGTCCATCCAGCTGATAGACAACCTGATCGCCGCCTGACTTGCGCACCACATAGATCTGGCTGCTGTCGCCGCTGGTCGGATTGATGCCGCCGGATTCGCCGAGCGCTTCATTCAGGGTCAGGCGGCCGTTGTGCATCGGCAGCGCTCGCGGAACGATCACTTCGCCGGATACGAATACTTTGCTTTCATCACGCGAGCGTACGCGCACCACATCACCGCTTGCGAGCATGATGCTGGCGGGATTGACGCCGCGCTGCACCAACTGCGGAAGATTGATGTGATAGTTGGTGCCGCCGCGATTGACGACGATCTGGCTTTGATCACCGGATGGCAGGACGCCGCCGGCGCGGTTCAATGCCTCGACCAGCGTCATCGGAATATCATTGATCGCCTGCAGGCCCGGGTTCTTCACTTCGCCGTCCACATAGACGCGCTTGCTGCGATAGGACTGCACGCGCAGCGTCACCTTGGGTTGCTTTATGTAGCGCGCGAGCTTGGTGCTGAGGAGATTGCGCGCCTGGTCCTGCGTGAGGCCGGCCACCTTCAACGGCCCTGCGTACGGAAACTGGATCATGCCTTCATGATCGACGATGAAGCCGGCCGGCGGCGCGGTGGCGGCTGCTGTTGACATGTCGGAGCCCACGCCGGCCTGCACGCCGGTTGCGACCGTAGCGGCATTCGATAGCTCGGGATGATCCCACACCACGACCGAAAGCACATCGCCGGTATCGATGGTATAAGGCCCTGCCTTGGCGAGCAGCTTGCTGATGTCCTGGCTGACCTGCTTCTCTCGCGCGTCTCGTTCCGCCTTCACCAGTTGGGGCGTGATCGGCTTGAGCATTGCATTGGCGGTGTCAGTGCCTGCGGCGGATGAAGACTCCGCTGAATTCGCGCCCGAGGAATTGCTGTAACCCTGCGAACCGAAATGCAGGCCCGGGGAAACCGATGCGCAGCCGGCTGCGAACAGGGGCAGCAGGCAGGTCATACTCCATCGTTTTAGGGAAGCGTTGAAACGGTAGTGCATAGGATTACTCCACATGATTAGCGCAAAGCCGCCATGGCGATGATGGTCTTCGCGATGTTTAGGGAAGCCTGATGCGGATAGGTCTGCTGCATGTTGCTGTCGGGTGCTCCCGCGACGACAATGTGCTGCACTTGGGGTGATCTCCGGCTGCACCGACGATGCGGAAATTCATGCACCCCCTGATCTTTTGGTTGCCGTTCGACTATCAACGACTTATATGACATACAACTCTACGTTTCCTTCCCCTGCCTGTTTTGACACGTATCAACGCTGAACAAGATACGAAAATGGCTACATGGAAGCGTTGTTGAATCATCGCAGACACGAGAAAACACAGGTTTATGCCATGCCTGTTGTCGAGCAATGCATCGGCCTGGCAAGACAAAAGAACAAGGCGTCAACCTGTAATCACGATAGCGAAGAGAACTGCCGGGAGCCTTGCGGAAAAGCACCCGGCCATCGAGCAGGTCTTAATCTTTATTAAAGGCACGCGCTGCTTGCGCGAATGGCGGAACGAATGAGGAGAAAAGGAAATAACGAGAAGCGATGACTGCGTTGTTCCTAATGGAATGAACGAGTCTCACGTCATGCTGCGGTCTTCACACCGGGTTCGCAGAGAAACCGGTCTGGGCCGGACTGCTTGGCCGCGTCACGCGCCACGGCGGCGCGCTGCATCAGGGTATTTATCGAGTCGCCGTCACGCAGAATGGCGACGCCCATGCTTACGGTATAGTTCGCTCTATCCCTTGTAACGGTCGGCTGCGCATCGACAATCGATTGCATCAGTCGCTTCGCGGCCACCAGAGCGGCTTCGCGTTCGGTTTCCGGCAAGAGCAGCGCGAATTCCTCGCCGCCGATGCGTGCAAGCTGGTCAGGAGCGCGAATCACTTTTCCGGCACGCAGGGCAACGTCCGCCAGCGCTCTATCCCTGTTTGCATGATCGAAAGAGGCATCGCCGGAGCTCGGCAATCCTACTTCCAGCAACAGCAAGGAAAACCTCCTGTGTGTACGCGCTACCCTTGCCATCTCGCGCTCCAGCATTTCGAAAAACGCGCGCCTGGACCATGCGCCGGTAAGAAAGTCCCGGTGGATGGTGCTTGCGGCCTTCGCCATCATCCTGTCATGGGCCATCATCATCGCGCCGAATGTCAGCACCGGCATCACGAACAGCGCCGCCGATATCGAAAGAACGTTCCAGATCGAAGGCTGGAGCAGCGATGTCAGCGTATCCGCGTTGAGAATATAGATGACGATTCGCACCGCATGACCCGCAACGAACATAAAGGCCATGCTTGCGGTGAAGCGGTGCGGATAAGGCGCATACCATGTGTCGCGGGAGCGGAGAACCGTCAGGCCGATGGCAGAGAGAACCGAGCCATGGAAGACGGAAACGATGATGGTGCGTGTCACGAACGAATCGTGCCAGTAATGGAATATCGCGATCGCAGCGACAAACACCACAATACCGATGGCGATCATCGCCACCGGCACCGTGCGCGCGAAGAACCTGCGAAACCCGATCAGCAGTACGGCTGACGCCGCCGCATACGCGCCGTTTGCCACTTCGTAAGCAATGATGGGCGGCAGCTCCCTGCCAAGCGCGTACAGCATGTAGGCGACGAAGGCTACCGCATTGGCCATGCACCATTCCCGGATGCCCTGCAACCGGAAGCGCAGCAGCGAAGCAAGAACCAGCAGCATCACGATGCACAGGCCGGACGCAATCAGGAAAATACTGGAAGGAACATTCATGATGCGCTAGACGGCATGGACAGCGGACGAATCCGGACTGGCGGCTGCCGACTCGAGTATCCTTTCCATCTCTTCTACCGTCATCGGGCGGCCGAACAGATAACCCTGGAATTGCGTGCAGCGATGCGTTTCCAGGAATGCCAGCTGCTCGGCGGTTTCCACACCTTCGGCAATGACCTGCAGCCCCAGCGTATGGCTCATGCTGACGATGGTCTGTACGATTGCCGCATCGTCGCGGTCGGTCGCGATGTCGCGCACGAAGGACTGGTCGATCTTCACCTCGTCCAGCGGCAGGCGCCGTAGATAGGACAGCGACGAATAGCCGGTACCGAAATCGTCGAGCGCGAGCGCCACGCCCAGATCCCTGAGTTCCTGCATCTTGGCGGCAGCATCCCGGACGTCGTCGAGAATCACCGTCTCCGTCAGCTCCAGCTTCAGCTGCGACGGTCTTGCGCCAGTCGCTGCAAGTACATCGCGCACCATGGCGACGAAACCGGGCTGGCGGAACTGGCGCCCGCTGACATTGACCGAGACGACGATGCCGGCTGCATGAGGCATTCTTTCCCATGCGGCCAATTGCCGGCAGGCGGATTCCAGCACCCATTGCCCGATCTGGACGATCAGACCGGTCTCTTCTGCCAATGCGATGAAGGTCGCCGGCCCCACCAGCGGCCTGCCAGGCGGCTGCCAGCGCAGCAACGCTTCTGCGCCGACGATCGCATGCTGTTCATTGACCTGCGGCTGATAGTACAGGCGGAAGCCGTCGTTCTCCAGCGCGTGGCGCAAGCCGGCTTCCAGCTGCGCCTTTTCATTCAGCACCGCCTGCATTTCGGCGCTGTAGAAACGGATCGTGTTGCGTCCCGCATCCTTGGACTGATAAAGCGCGATGTCGGCCTGCTTGAGCAGTACGTCGAATGCCTCGTCCTGCCCGCGGAACTGGCTGATGCCTATGCTGGGGGTATTCCGATAGCCGCCGGTATCGATGCCATTCAGCGGATAGGGCTGATTGAGCGCCGTGAGAATCTTGCCGGCGACTGCTTCGATCTGCGTCGCGGCGGTACTCTCATCGTGGCTGAGGTCCTGCAGCATCACGACGAACTCGTCCCCGCCGAGGCGGGCCACGGTATCGCACTCGCGCACCGATGCAGAGAGGCGCTGCGCGACCTGGACCAGCAGCTGGTCGCCGATGTCGTGCCCCATGGTGTCGTTGAGCGTCTTGAAATGATCCAGATCGATCAGCATCAGCGCGGCGAAGCGGCCGCTGCGCGCGCTCGACGCCAGCACCTGCGCGACGCGATCCATCAGCAGCCTGCGGTTGGGCAGATTGGTCAGCGGATCGTAGAAGGCAAGGTTGCGGATCTGCGCCTCGGCGTTCTTGCGCGTGGTGATGTCGGAGAATGCGCTGACGTAGTGCGTGACCTGCCCGTAGTTGTCCTTGACCGCGGTAATCACGAGCCATTCCGGATACAGCTCGCCGCTCTTCTTCCTGTTCCAGATCTCGCCTTCCCAGTGGCCCTGCCGTCCGATGATCTGCCACATCTCCTTGTAGAAATCCTCGCCCTGGCGGCCGGACTTGAGCACGGCGGGCGTCTTGCCGATCACTTCCTCCGCACCGTAGCCAGTCAACTGTTCGAACGCCCGGTTGACGCGCAGGATTGTGCCGTGCGCATCGGTAACCATCATACCTTCCTGCGATTCGAAGGCCGCGGCGGCAATCCGCTGCTGCTCGTCGGCCAGCTTACGATCGGACATATCCGACTGCGTACCGATCATGGCTGTTGGCCTTCCGTTCCCGTCGCGGCTGATCGCCATGCCGCGCGTCAGCAGCCATTTCACGCTGCCGTCCTTGCAGAGTGTTCGGTGCTCGGTAACGAAAGCCTGCGAACCGCCTTCAAGGTAGGCCTGTATATCCGCTCGCACGCGCGGGAGGTCTTCCGCGTGAATGAAGCGTTTCCACTCGTCGAACGTGCTTCCCAGCTCTCCGTCGTCGTATCCAAGCAGTTCATACAGGCGCCGCGAAAAACGGATTTCGCCGCTTGCAATATCCCATTGCCACACTGCGTCGCCCGCGCCTTCGAGCGCGAACTTCCAGCGTTCCTCGCTCGTCCGCAAGGCCTGTTCGGCCTGCTTTCTTTCAGTGATGTCTGTAACAAAGCCATGCCACAGCACGCTTCCGTCTTCCAGCCTTTCCGGACGCGAATCGCCCAGCACCCAGCGCACACCGCGCTCCAGCGGCACGATACGGAATTCATGGCGCCATGGCTGCAAGGTGCGGGCCGACTCGCGTATCGATTCCAGGATGGCGGCCACATCCTCATGGTAATAGCGGCTGAAGACCAGAGACGGATCCTTCCGCGCGTCCTCGGCCCCGATACCAAATACATCGACTGATCCCTGGCTAACGAAAGGAAGGGTTTCTCTGCCATCCGGATACAAGCGATATTGATAGATGACGCCGGGTACCTGCGCGGCGAGTTTCGTAAGAAGATCGTAGCTCTGCTGCAGCGCCTTTTCGTGGCGCTTGCGTTCGGAAATGTCCTGCTTGACACCCACGAAATGCGTGATCTCGCCGGACGCGGTCTTTACCGGCGCGATCACTAATTCTTCGTCATACAGGCTGCCATCCGCGCGCTTGTTGACCAGCTCGCCGCGCCACGTCCTGCCGGCAAGGATGGTCTCCCACAAGACATCGTAATAATCCGCGTTCTGCAGGCCGGATTTCACCAATTCGGAAGGGCGACGTCCGAACGCATCCTCCTTCCTGTAGCCAGTCAGGGTTTCGAATGCCTGATTGACCCATTCGATTTCGGCATTGGTATTGGTAATGACCACCGCGTTGCCGACCGCCTCCAGCGCGGCCACGCGCAGGCGGTTGCGCTCCTCGCTGGACCGGAGCGCGGCGATGGTTGCCGCATGCCGGCGCATCCCCAAATGCACGGTAAGGGCGAAGAGTGCAAGCAGCACCGAGGCCAACAGCCCTCCGGCAAGGTAGGTGACCTGCTGGGTACGGTACTGCGCGAGCATTTGTTTGCGCGACAGACCGACAATGACAGTTAGCCCTAGATCCTTGATATGCCTCCAGGCATGGAGCCGCTCGACGGAATCTGCCTGTATCCTGCCCTCGAAAATTCCGCTTTCTCCCGCATCGGTGGCAAGGAAAGGCGCATCAAGCCAGGGTTTGTCCGATCCGGATTCGGACTGCGTCGATTGCGCCAGTATTTCGCCGTCAGACCGGACGAGCATGACGGTGCCGTTCCTTCCTGTGTTAAGGCTGTCGTTGCCCGAAAAGTACCAAGGCGCGACCGACATCAGGATCACGCCGGCAAACCGCCCGTCGGCATCGAAAATCGGCCGGGAAAACTGGATCGACCAGCGCTTGGAGATCCGCCCGAACACCGGCTTGTTGATATGGAGCTGATCCGCGTATTGGTCACGATGCATCCGGTAGTATTCGCGGTCGTCCACCGGAACCGGCTTTGCCTGCGGCGCGAGGCTGCTATAGATGAGCATTCCGTCGGCATCCGCAACTGCGATCTGGAAACTGACTTCCCTTGTAAAGAAATTCTGCTGGCGCAGCACCGCCTCATGAAACTCCTTTGGATTGTCCCGCCACGCTTCACGCAGGGAGATCAGGGACAGGTCAATGCCGCGCACGGATGCCTTAACCTGCTCCGCGAATACATGCGCGAGATTGGTGGCATCGCGTTTTGCGGCGCTGACGATCTGCTCGTGCGTCGATTTCAGCTGCACATGAATGCCAAACCAGATACCCGCCAGCAGCAGCACCAGAAGGACATGGAGCTGCAACGACGGATGCGACAAAAGACTGACGATACCGGGAGCCTTCTGCGGAAGAGTGTTCTTGGAAGCGACGGTCATCTACCTGGGTCAAAAGCGCGCCGCAGCCTCTCTCGCTATGCAGGTGCGAGCGGCTTCAGATCCGTAGAGCGGATGAAGCAGGAAGGAGTCGAGGCGTGAGCTATTACAAAAAGTAACCGTCGAATGCTATCGACAAGAATTTACAAAAAAATTGATACAAATCAACTTTTTCAAAAACGCTCTATGCTTCAGCGGATATGACAAGCGTACGGACGCCGAGTAGCCTCAAGCAAAACGCCCGTACGAGAAAGAGTCAGGTACCGCGCAGGGTCTGCAACGGGGGCTGATTCAGCACATTGCGCAGGCCGACCCAGCCGCCGACGAAGGCGCACGCCGCGCCGATCAGCAGCCCGGCGCCCCACACCGCCGGGCTGAAAGTCCAGTCGAAACTGAATACGTATTTCGCGAGAATCCAGCCGACCGCTGCGGCGCCGCTGGCGGCAAGCACGCCTGCCAGGCCGCCGACCAGCGCGAATTCGATCCACTGCGACTGCGACAGCTGGCTGCGGGTTGCGCCGAGCGCGCGCAGCAGGCCGGACTCGCGGATACGCTCATCCTGCGAACCAACCAGGGCCGCATACAGCACCAACACGCCGGACGCCAGCGTGAACAGGAACAGGAATTCGACCGCGCCGATCACCTGGTCGAGCACGCTCTGCACCTGCCGGACCACGCTGCCAATATCGACCACTGTCAGGTTCGGGAAGTCGCGCGTCAGCTCGTTCACGAACGTCGCCTGACTGGCAGGGAGGTGAAACGCGGTGATCCATGTCTGCGGCATGTCCTCGACCAGCTTCGGATTGAGGATCACGAAGAAGTTCACGCGCATCGAGCCCCATTCGAGCTTGCGCAGGCTGGTGATGACGGCATCGACCGGCTGCCCCGCGATGTCAAAACGCAGCGTGTCGCCGAGCTTCAGGTTCAGCGTCTTTGCCAATCCTTCCTCCACCGAGGCTTCGGGCCGGCTGTCGTCAAGCCAGCGGCCGGCCACTATCTGGTTTTGCGGCGGCACCGCCATCATGGTTGACAGGTTGAATTCGCGATCGACCAACCGCTTCGCACGGTCTTCGATATAGGTATCGCCGGTCACCGACGCATCGTTCACCCTTATCAGGCGGCCACGGATCATCGGATACAGCATGGGACTGGCAATACCCCTGTCCTTCAGGCGGTGCTCGATTTCCGCCTTCTGCTCCGGCTGGATATTGATAACGAAGCGGTTCGGCGCATCCGGCGGCGTGGAATTGCGCCATGCGTCGATCAGGTCGCCGCGAATCACGGTCAGCAGCAGCAAGGCCATCAGGCCGAGCGACAGCGCGACGATCTGCACCACGGTCGCGCCGGTGCGTCGCTGCAGACCTGTGATAGCGAAGCGCCAGCCGGGATGGTTGACGCCGGTACGAAAGAAACGCAGCGACTTCAGCGCCAGCCACGCAACCAGCGCGAAGACCGCGAAGCCGCCGAAGAATCCCGCCGCCGTCAGCAGACCGAGTTTCAGATTGCCCGCCTGCCATAGCAGCAGGCCGACGAAGGCCGTCAGGCCGAGCGCGTAAGTGGCCAGTGTCACCGGCTGCGGCGCGTCCTGCTCGCGCCGGATCACCCGGTTGTGCGGCACGTTGCGCAACTGCAGGATCGGCGGAATCGCGAAGCCGATCAGCAGCAGCATGCCAGTCGCAACGCCCTGCAGCGCAGGCAGGAAGCTCGACGGCGGCAGCGCGTTCGAGACCAGGTTGCCGAGCCAGTCGAGCAGCACGAAATGCGCGGCGTAACCGACCACCGCACCGAGCAAACTGCTAGCCAGGCCGACAAGGGTGAACTCGATCAGGTACATCGCGGTGACCCGGTTTTGCGTGAGCCCTAGGCAGCGCAGCATCGCACAGGCATCCAGATGCCGCAGCATGAAGCGGCGCGCCGCCATCGCCACCGCGATCGCGGCCAGCATCGCCGACAGGAGCCCGACCAGCGACAGGAATTGTTCGGCGCGCATCAGCGTCGCCTGCATCTCGGGACGGCCGGATTCCAACGATTCGATGCGTACACCCTTGACATGTTCACTAGCGACCTTGCTCTGCATCCATTGCTGGAAGGTGGCGATCTGTTTCGGCTCGCCGGACAGCAGCAGGCGATAAGTCACGCGCGAGCCGTTCTGGATCAGGTTGGTTGCCGCCAGGTCGGACAGCGGCAGCATCACCCGCGGCGCGAAATTCAGAAAGCCGGCGCCGCGATCAGGTTCCACCGAAATCAGGCTGGCGATGCGAAAGCTCTTGTCGCCCAGCCGGAGTGTATCGCCGACATGGATATTCATTGCCGTCAGCAACCCGGGATCGACCCATACCGTTCCTGCGTCAGGAATGCCGTTCGCCTCCGCGTCACCGCCTTCGGGCGAGTCCATGATCTTCAGGCCGCCGCGCAATGGATAACCCTCGGACACCGCCTTGATCGAGGCCAGCAGCGAAGCCGAATCCTCACCCTCGCCCGCGAGTGCCATGCTCGGGAAGGCTACCGTTTCCGCCATCGTCAGGCCGCGCCGCTGCGCTTCCTCCCGCCATACGCCGTTGATCGGCTGGTCGGCATTGATGACCAGATCACCGCCAAGCAACTGGTGCGCGTCGCGGTTCAGCCCCGCGCGCATGCGATCGATGAAGAAACCGACGGACGACAGAGATGCCACCGCGACGATCAGTGCAATCAGCAGGAAACGCAGCTCACCCGCCCGCCAGTCGCGGCGGGTCATCAACAGGGATTGCCTTAGCATCAGGTACTCAGCCTTCTGAAAAGCCATCTCAGACCGCGCCAGAGTTTCGGCAGCAGCCACACGGCAATAATGAAGAATATGGCGAGGAATCCGAACAGGACCCACGGATGGAAGAAGGCCGCCCACAATCCGCCGAGTACCGCGACATCCTCGGCGAAGGATGCCCCCCAATTGCTGAACGGCTCGGGCGATGTGTTGATCAGCGCCCTGCTGCCCGCCTTGGTTGCATGCGCGCCCGCAGCGAAGGTGCCGCCGAGGATGGCCGCCATCGTGGACCATTCCGGCCCCATCTCGCCCAAGGCAGCCGCGCCCAGCACCGCGCCCGCAGGCACACGGATGAAGGTCTGTACCGCATCCCAAGCGGAATCGATGCCCGGCACCTTGTCGGCCAGGAACTCGACGACCAGCAGCACGCCGGTCAGCCCGATTACCCACGGCGATTCCAGCACCTGCAGCGCCGGCGGCAGCTCGACCCATCCGGCACGGCCGAACCAGCCGGCGACGAACAACGTCATGTACAGCCGAATGCCGCTGGCCCATGACAGGCCGCCGGCCAGCGCGGCGGCGGAAAGCGCTTCAGTCATGCGACCTCCTAAAACGATTTCTCATGTCTGCCCGCGATTACAAGCAACAATCACAGACGAGATTCACCGTCCGAAGAAGGCATCCACCTCTTTCAGGAATGCCTGCTTCGCCTTCTCATCGAGAAAAGACGCTGCAAAGCTGTTGTGCGCGAGCCGGTACGCATGCTCCCGGTTCAGCGGCAAGGCGTCGAACATCTGCACGAAATTATCATTCACATAACCACCAAAATACGCCGGATCGTCCGAGTTCACCGTGACTGTAAGGCCGGCGTCGAGCAGCTTCATCAGGTTATGATCGACAGGCTTGTCGAATACTCGCAGCTTGATGTTGGAGAGCGGGCAGACCGTCAGCGGCACGCGGTCACGCGCAAGGCGCTCGGTCAGCGCGGCATCCTCAAGGCAGCGCACGCCATGGTCGATGCGCTCCACCTGCAACACGTCAAGCGCGGTGCGGATGTATTCCGGCGGGCCTTCCTCTCCAGCATGCGCAACCAGATGCAGCCCAAGTTCCTTGCAGCGTGCGAACACGCGCGAGAACTTTTCCGGCGGATGGCCGCGTTCGGACGAGTCAAGGCCGACGCCGATGAACTTGTCGCGATACGGCAGCGACTGCTCCAGCGTGGCGAACGCCTCTTCCTCCGACAGATGGCGAAGGAAGCACATGATCAGTGCGCCGCTCATGCCCCATTGCGCTTTTGCATCCTGCAATGCGCGATGCAGGCCGTTGATGACAGTTTCGAACGCAACGCCGCGTTCCGTGTGCGTCTGCGGATCGAAGAACAGTTCCGCATGGCGGACGTTGTCGGCCCGTGCCCGCTGCAGATAGGCCCATGCCATGTCGTAGAAATCCTGCTCCTTCAGCAGCACGCTCGCGCCGGCATAGTAGATGTCGAGGAAGGATTGCAGATCGGTGAATGCGTACGCGCGCCGCAGTTCCTCCACCGACGCATAGTTGAGCTTCACGCCGTTGCGCTCGGCCAGCGCGAAGATCAGCTCGGGCTCCAGCGAACCTTCGATGTGCATATGCAGTTCGGCCTTAGGCATCTGCTGCAGTAGGGTTCGTAATGCGGCGTCCATTCGTGGTCCTTTCTGGCGTGTTTGGGGATAGCCGAGATTGTACGATGGACACGGACACACCCACACTTGTCATCCCGCGCGCAGCGTGGGATAACAGGGCTGGACGTCTGGATGGAGATGCATTTTCCCTCACCTCTGTGCAAACGCTTCCTACATGGTATTTCCCCGGATACCGTCCGCATGGGTTTTTTCATGCATTTCTTGGCAGGGTGCGCAGCGCTCGGCGGTCGGCTGCACCAGCAGCCTTTCATACGGAATCTCGGTTTCGCAGTTCACGCAATCGCCGTAGCTGCCGTTCTCCATCCGTATGCGGGCGGCTTCAATTGCACGCAGTTCGATGACATCGCGCGAGACCGCCGCGTTTCCCAGATCCACTTCGAGGTTCGCAAAGGACGAATCTCCGGGGTCCGGCACTTCCGTGGCTGCGGCAAGAAAGCCCTCTTGCTGGTTCAGCTCGCGCACGAGATCGGCGCGCAGCTCCTTGCTGCGTTCGTCCAGCAATTGCTTCAGATGAGCGAGTTGTTCGCCAGTGAGATTTGCCATGATGCTCTCTCAAAATCGTCGAACGATCAGCGGTAGCCATGGGCGATTCGCCGCTGCTGCCACCCCTCCGGACGCTGCCGTTGGCGCCACCATGCCGCCAGTGCCAGGCCGGCGCCGAACATGAGCGCCGTCACCATCTTCGAATGCAGCGAGGCCGTCGTATATAGGCTCGATTCGAACACATGACCGTCATGCCCCTGCCTTTCCTGTAGATCGGCTCCGGGGCCATACAGACTGTGCTGGCTGCGGTCGCGCGCAGGCATGTCGGATTTCTGCTGGCCGATCAGGAAACGTCGCATGTATCTGTCCATCATGCGCGGCGCATGATGCGCGGTCGAGGCCATCAGCCGGGCAGCACCGCCGACGAAGATGTCGCGCTTGAAGTTCTCCGCCGCATGCAGGATCGCATCGGCAGCGACTTCCGGCGCATAGATGGGCGGCGGCAGCCTCGGTTCCACATCCATGTAGTTCTTTGCATGTTCGACGAACATCGTATCCACCGCCGCCGGCTTGATCAGCGTGACGGCGACCGGAGCGCCTTCCGCCTCCAGTTCCGCCCGCAGCGAATCGGTAAAACCCTTCACCGCATGCTTCGATGCGGAATACATGCCCTGCAGCGGCACCGCGCGGTCGGATACTTCGCTGCCGAGATTGATCAGCGCGCCGCCATATTTCTTCAGATGCTCAACCGCGACCAGCGAACCATGCACCACGCCCCAGAAATTCGTCTGGAACAGGCGGCGCTGGTCGTCCAGCGACACATCCTCGTTGCGGCCGAAGATCGAGATGCCGGCATTGTTGACCCAAGTATCGAAGCCGCCGAAGCGTTCGATCGCGGCAGCGGCCACCTTGCGCATGTCTTCTTCGATGCCAACGTCGGCAACCACGTGGATCACCTGCGCGCCCTTCTTGGTGAGCTCGAAACTCAGCTGCTTGAGCGCATCCTCGTTGCGGGCGACCAGCACCAGCTTCGCACCACGCTGCGCAGCGCGGCGCGCAGTGGTCAGGCCGATGCCGCTGGTAGCGCCGGTAATCACGATCACTTGTTCCGCAATTTTTTTCAGAGGAAATTTCATCCGAAGACTCCTTTCATGCAGGAGCGCAGCGAAAAGCATGCCCGCGCAGAAGCGCCATTGCCGATGGTAAAAGCCTTGGAGAAGCGAAAGGAAACGGAAATTCTTACCTTGTGCATGCGCGATTTTGCACAAGACGATGCGCAGCATACGCCGTACAATCGGCCCTATGTGCGGACGCTTTGCCCTGGCTCATCCCCCTGCCGTTCTTCAGGAATGGTACGAGGCCATATTCGTGCCCGACTTCGACGCGCGCTTCAACATCGCGCCAAGCAGCTCGATCCTCACTATTCGAACCAACGAAAAGGGACTCACCGGCAGCCTCATGCGCTGGGGCTTCATTCCCGCGTGGGCGAAGGATCCGGGCGCCATGCCAATGCTAAACAATGCGCGCGGCGAAACGGTAGCCGAGAAGCCGATGTTCCGGCAGGCCTTCCGCCGGCGACGCTGCCTGATTCCCGCCTCCGGCTTTTACGAATGGAAAGCGGTACCCGGCCAGAAATCCAAGCAGCCGTTCTACATTTCCCTCAAGGACGGCAATCCGATGTCCTTCGCCGGCCTGTGGGAAAGCAGCCGCGCGGAGGACGGCTCGCGTGTCGATACCTGCACCATCATCACTACCGAGGCGAACGACGTTTTGCAGCCGATTCATCACCGTATGCCGGTGGTACTGGAGCGCAAGGACTGGGACACATGGTTGAGCCCGGAACCGGTCGAAGACGCACGCCTGATGGAACTGATCGCGCCTTCCGATGCCGAAAAAATGCAAGCCTGGGGCGTCGCCCATGCGGTCAACAAGGTAACAAACGACAGTCCTGCGCTCTTGCTTCCCATCGCATAAACGGGACGGACAAAAGTTCCGTCAGCACCACATTAATAATGTGAGGCGTGCCATGACCTATCCGAAAAACCAATTCGGCGTGCCGCAATACCCTGAACACGACGCGCGCCGGCTGTTCGTCCTGCTGTCGGCGATCGATCTGCTGGAGCGCCCGACCGTCTCCGCGATTGCCGACCTGACCAGCCAGAACCGGGAAACCATCGATGCCGATATTTCCAGGCTGCGCGAAGAATATGGCGTCGTGCTGCACAAGGTCGGCGAGATTTACCACATTGAATCTTGGGGCGACGTGCTCAAGAAAAACGGCGTCAAGCAGTTCCTGAAATCGTAAAGGCACATATTCCGAGCGACATCTTTTCCGCCACGAGAAACCCTACAAGCTCTCTTGCCATTCAAACAGGAGGCGGCAAATCGGAGTAAACTCCCTCCCCTTTTTCGCCATGGAATATGGCAACGCGGTTCGGAGTGGTTTCAATTGAGAAAAACGCTGCATCGGATTTACGCATACCTGCCTAAGCCCATGGCAGTGGACGGCATCGAGCGTCTGCGGGCTGCATGCGGCGCCTTGATTGCCATCGTACTGACCGGACTGGCCACCCGGCTGGCGCTCGGTTCTACCGCGGACCTGCCAGCGCTGATCGCCCCGATGGGCGCATCCGCCGTCCTGCTGTTCGCGCTGCCGGCCAGCCCGCTCGC
>JAEZVM010000224.1 GCA_023420795.1 Pseudomonadota bacterium | reverse complement strand
AAATCGAGAATTGCCCAGTTGCCGTCGGCGATCAGATCAGCTTCGAATACGTCGAGGTCGTCGGCTGCGTGAGATATTTATCGAAGGTCATGCCGACCGCCCGCACGAACATGCGGCCCTTCGGCGTAACGCGGATGGCATCCTTGCCGATGGTGATCAGTTCCGCTTCTTCGTACTGCCTCAGGATCGACATCTCGTGTGCGAAATAGCTGTGGAAGTCGATGTCGTGCTCGCGGTTGATCGCATCGATTTCCAGCGGCGCGCTGCACATCAGCGTCATGATGATCTTGCGGCGCAGCAGGTCATCTTCGTTCAGGTCGAAGCCTTTCTCGATCGGCAGACGGCCCTCGTCGAGATGCTGGTAGTACGCATTCACCGTGCGCACCGACTGGCTGTACGAATTGCCGACCTTGCCGATGGCGGACACGCCGAAGCCGATCAGGTCGCATTCCGCGCGCGTGGTATAGCCCTGGAAGTTGCGATGCAGGCTCTTGTCGAGGCGCGCCTTGTTCAATTCATCATCCGGCTTGGAGAAATGGTCCAGGCCGATGTATACATAGCCGGCATCGAGCAGTCGCTGCATCGACATCATGAATATCTGCAGACGCTCCTCTGCGGACGGCAGGTCGGCCGCCACGATCAGACGCTGCGCCTTGAAGCGGCTTGGCAGATGCGCGTAGTTGTACAGCGCGATGCGGTCCGGCGCGAGCTGGATCAAGCTGTCGAGCGTGCGGCTGAAGCTCTCCAGCGTTTGCTTCGGCAGGCCGTAGATCAGGTCCGCGTTGATCGACTGGAAATTCGCCTTGCGGCTTTCGGTCACTGCCTTTTCGACCATGTTGAAGGGCTGGATGCGGTTGACCGACTGCTGCACCGCCGGGTCGAAGTCCTGCACGCCGAAGCTGTTGCGGTTGAAGCCGAGCTCGGCCAGCATCGAGAGGGTGCCTTCACGGACGGTGCGCGGATCAATCTCGACGCCGAGTTCCGCGTCCGGCGTGAACTCGAAGTGCTTGCGCAGCATGTCCATCAGCTGGCGCAGCTCACCGGCATTGAAGAAGGTCGGCGTGCCGCCGCCGAGGTGCAGCTGCACCGTCTTGCGGTCCGGGCCGAGGCGGGATGCAACCAGCGCCATTTCCTTGTCCAGATAGCGCAGGTATTCGGTCACGCGGCTGTGGTCCTGCGTGATGATTTTGTTGCACGCGCAAAAATAGCAGAGCGATTCGCAGAACGGCAGGTGCACATAGACCGACAGCGGCGGATTGTCGGTCCGGTGCGCGCGCTGTTCCAGATAGGTCTCGTAGGACTGCGCGGTGAAGGCGTTGCTGAAGCGGTCCGCCGTCGGATAGGAGGTGTAGCGCGGGCCGAGCTTATCGAACTTGCGGATCAGTTCTTCGGAGAGTTCGATATCTGGCAAGGATTGAGTCATTGGCATGTCCGGAAAAATTTTCTTGAGGTGCATTCTGCCGCAAATCGGAGCTTGCCGTAGGACATGCTCCGAAAGGACTGAGTTCCGCCTTGTTCTCGACTATTCAGACTGTCGCCTCGGTGGTCGAGATCAGCTCAGGATCTTCCGCGTGATCGACCAGGATGCGCTTGACGCGCTCCTGCCATAGCGCAGCAAATTCCTTCGCTTCCTGCGGCTCGGCGACGCCCGACAGGATTTTTTTCAGCAGGATTCCGGTGCGCGGGTCTGCCCCGACCCGGTTCATGTGCATGGCCAGTTGTACCGACGCGCCATTGTCGGTCCGCTCGAAGCGCACTTCGTCTTCGATCGCGCAGGCGAAATACATCAGATTCTGGCGCCGGAAGTTGTGGCCGATCCCCTTGAACCCGCCGAGGCCCGCCGCGCCGGTGATCAATCCGACCACGCTGCCAATCACGCCGGTCACGCCCTCGTCGAGTGGCGCGGAAAACCGCACCTGCACCGCGCCGCGTTCCGGCGTCTGCTCCGGATACAGCATGTCCAGCGCCCGCTTCGTCATCAGATAGGCGCCCGCCACCGTCGGGCAGGAATGTCCAGCCAGCCGTACCGCATCGATATAGCGGTAGGTGATCATGCCGTCGCTGGAAGCGCCGAGGAATTCCGCGAGGCCGTCATACACGGTGATCGTCGGTGCCTGGTCGAAGAATGCGGGATGGTTCATCTTTGTTACCCTTTTGTCATCTCTATTGCTATAGCAGCCCGAGTTCGAGCTTCACTTCTTCGGTCATCGAATCCGGGCTCCACGGTGGTTCCCATACCAGTTCGACATGTACCGAATTCACGCCCGGCACTTCGCTGACCCGCGACTCGACCACGCTCGGAAAGGTACCTGCTACCGGACAGGCTGGCGCAGTGAGTGTCATGTCGATATCGACGTTGCCCTGCTCGTCGATGTCGAGCGCATAGATCAGGCCGAGATCGAGGATATTGACCGGAATCTCGGGATCATAAATCGTGCGCAAGACGGCAACAATATCTTCCCGCAGTTCGTCTTCCGGCGTCGTGCCGGCTGGTTCGTTCAAGTCCATTTTTCAGCCCTTCATTCGGTGGAGACGGGAGCGGCGCGATCCTTCAGTGCGGCCTGCAGCGTATGCCATGCCAGCGTCGCGCACTTCACCCGCGCCGGAAACTCGCGCACGCCGGCCAGCACTTCCAGCTTGCCCAGCTCCGGGTCCGGCTCGGCGTCGTCGTGGGTGACCATCTGATGAAATTCCTCGAACAGATGTTCAACCTCGTCCAGCTTCTTTCCCTTCAATGCATCGGTCATCAGCGATGCGGACGCGGTGGAAATCGCGCAGCCGGTGCCCTCGAAACTCAGATCGAGGACCACGCCATCCTCGACTTTCAGGTAGATGGTGACCTGGTCGCCGCACAGCGGATTGTGGCCGTGCGCGACATGATTCGCATCCGCCAGCGCATGATGATTTCGCGGCTTGCGGTAGTGATCGAAGATCACCTCCTGGTAAAGATCGCGCAGCTCGCTCATCGCCCGAACATCTCCTGGACCTTCGACAGCGCGGCCACGAATGCATCGACTTCCGCGCGGGTGTTGTAGAAGGAAAACGATGCGCGCGCGGTGCCAGGCACGCCGAAACGCTGCATCAGCGGCATCGCGCAGTGATGGCCGGCGCGGATTGCGACGCCTTCATGGTCGAGGATGGTGCCGATATCGTGCGGATGCACGCCGTCCATCGTAAACGACAGGATGCTGGCCTTCTGCGCTGCGGTGCCGACGATCTTCAGGCCGTCGATCCGCGAAACAAGCGCGGTCGCATGATCAAGCAAATCCTGCTCATGCGCGGCAATCGCATCGATGCCGACACCGGAAACGTAATCGAGCGCTGCACCGAGGCCGATCGCGCCGGCGATATTCGGCGTGCCGGCCTCGAACTTGTATGGCAGCACGTTGTATTCGGTCTGTCCGAACGTCACAGTACGGATCATGTCGCCGCCGACCTGATACGGCGGCATCGCTTCGAGCAGCGCCTCCCTGCCGTATAAAACGCCAATACCGGTCGGGCCGAATATCTTGTGGCCGGAGAACGCATAGAAGTCGCAATCGAGCGCGCGCACATCGACGCCGAGATGCGCGATTGCCTGCGCACCGTCGAGCAGCACCGGCACGCCATGCGCATGCGCCATTTCGATGATGCGCGCCACCGGCGGAATGGTGCCGAGCGCGTTCGACAGGTGCGTGACCGCGACCATTTTCGTGTTCGGCCCGATCAGCCTCTCGAACATGTCCACGTCGAGCTCGCCGGCATCGTTGACCGGCACTACCCGCAGCTCCGCACCGGTCTGCGCGCAAACCATCTGCCACGGGACGATGTTGGAATGATGCTCGATGGCGCTGATGATGACATTGTCGTCCGCGCCTAGATGTGGCCGCCCGAAGCTCTGCGCCACAAGATTGATCGCCTCGGTGGTGCCGCGCACGAACACGACTTCCTTGGTGCTGGCGGCATTGATGAAGCGCCGCACTTTCTCGCGCGCGGCCTCGTACTGATCGGTCGCACGCTGGCTGAGCGCATGCACGCCGCGATGCACATTGGCGTTCGTGTGCGAATAAAAATCCGCTTCCGCATCGATCACCACCTGCGGCTTCTG
>JAEZVM010000220.1 GCA_023420795.1 Pseudomonadota bacterium | reverse complement strand
TCCGACAGCACGATCGGCAGCACGCCGTTCTTGAAGCAGTTGTTGAAGAAGATGTCGGCAAAGCTCGGCGCGATGATCGCGCGGAAGCCGTACTGCTGCAGCGCCCACGGCGCATGCTCGCGCGAGGAGCCGCAGCCGAAGTTCTTGCGGGTCAGCAGGATCGATGCGCCCTGATAGCGAGGCTGGTTTAGCACGAAATCCGGATTGAGCGGGCGCTTGCCGTTGTCCATGCCCGGCTCGCCATGGTCGAGATAACGCCATTCGTCGAACAGGTTCGGGCCGAAGCCGGTGCGTTTGATCGACTTCAGGAATTGCTTGGGAATGATGGCGTCGGTGTCGACATTCGCGCGGTCCAGCGGCGCGACCAAACCATCGAGTACGGTGAATTTTTCCATGATCTGAATTCCTTAGCGCATTGCGCGCACATCGACGAAGTGCCCGGCAATGCCGGCAGCCGCAGCCATCGCAGGCGACACCAGATGCGTGCGACCGCCCTGCCCCTGGCGCCCCTCGAAGTTGCGGTTAGAGGTCGAAGCGCAACGCTCGCCCGGCTCCAGCCGGTCGGCATTCATCGCCAGGCACATCGAGCAGCCCGGCTCGCGCCATTCGAAGCCCGCTTCCTTGAAAATCTTGTCCAGCCCCTCGCGCTCCGCCTGCTCCTTCACGAGGCCGGAGCCCGGCACCACCATCGCCAGCTTCACATTGGACGCGCGGTACTTGCCGCGCACCACAGCAGCGGCGGCGCGCAGGTCTTCGATGCGGGAATTGGTGCAGGAACCGATGAACACCTTGTCGATGCGGATATCGGACATCGCAGTGTTCGGCTTCAGGTTCATGTAAACCAGGGCCTTTTCCATCGCGTCGCGCTTGACCGCATCCTTTTCCTTGTCCGGGTCCGGCACGCGGTCGTCGATTGCGACGACCATTTCCGGCGACGTGCCCCAGGTGACCTGCGGCTTGATCTCGGCGGCGTTGAGCGTAACCACCATGTCGAATTTCGCGCCGGCGTCGGAATGCAGCGTGCGCCAGTATTCGACCGCGCGGTCCCAGTGCGGGCCGACCGGCGAGAACGGGCGACCTTTGACGTAATTGATCGTGGTGTCGTCCACCGCCACCATGCCGGCGCGCGCACCCGCCTCGATCGCCATGTTACAGATCGTCATGCGGCCTTCCATCGACAGCGAACGGATGGTGGAACCGGCAAACTCGATCGCATAGCCGGTACCGCCTGCGGTGCCGATCCTGCCAATCACGGCCAGCACGATGTCCTTCGCAGTGACGCCAAGCGGCAGCGCGCCATCGACCTGCACCAGCATGGCCTTGGATTTCTTCGCCAGCAGCGTCTGCGTAGCAAGAACGTGTTCGACTTCGGAGGTGCCGATGCCATGCGCGAGGCAGCCGAACGCGCCGTGCGTGGAGGTGTGCGAGTCGCCGCACACGACGGTCATGCCCGGGAGCGTTGCGCCCTGCTCCGGCCCGATCACGTGCACGATGCCCTGGCGCTTGTCCTGCATGCTGAAATAGGTCAGGCCGTATTCCTTCGCATTGGCGTCGAGCGTCTCGACCTGCAGGCGCGAAACCGGGTCGGCGATACCGTTGGCGCGGTCGGTGGTCGGCACGTTGTGGTCGGCCACCACCAGGTTAGCGGACAGGCGCCACGGCTTGCGGCCGGCGAGCTTCAGTCCTTCGAATGCCTGCGGGCTGGTGACTTCATGCACCAGGTGACGGTCGATGTAGAGGATGGCGGTGCCATCCTCTTCGGTATGGACGACGTGCGATTCCCAGAGTTTGTCGTAGAGCGTTTGAGCCATGTATCGAGAGCCTGCTGAATGCAGCGCAAAGCGGTGAAAATAGTTCTCGATTATGCCATAGTTGTGCAGCGCAAAAGCGGGCGGGAAGCCGCTCCGGCCAAATGAAAAACGCCCGCGGGATCGGTCGCGGGCGTTTTATCGACGGTTTATTGATTGTTTTGCAAAATCAGCGTTTTTTCTTCGCCTGTTCATATAGCGGCATGACGCGCTGGGAGTACGCAGTAAGGTCGCTCAGCCGGTCCGACTGCGAAGGATGAGTCGAGAGGAACTTGATCGGCTCGGCACCGCCGACCTGCCCCATCTTCTGCCAGAGCGTCACGGCGGCGCGCGGGTCGTAGCCGGCGCGCGCGGCCAGTTCGACGCCAAGCCGGTCCGCTTCCGTCTCGTGGCGGCGTGAGTTCGGCAGACCGAGCAGGCCCATGTACGCATATTCCGCACCTTTTTGTCCGAGGTCGCCGATTCCCAGCACCGCCGCACCGACCGAAATGACGCTGCCGGCAATCGCCTGTTCCGACGCCCGCTCGCGCGCGTGCTCGCGCAACGCATGGGCGATTTCATGACCCATGACCGCCGCCAGTTCGTCATCGGTGATCTGCAGTTTCTCGATCAGGCCGGTGTAAACCGCCATCTTTCCACCCGGCATGCACCATGCATTGACTTCCGGCGAAGTCAGGACGTTGACTTCCCATGCCCAGCTCCGCGCATCGGGCCGGAAGTGCGTCGTCTGCGGCACGATGCGGTTCGCGATGGTCCGCACGCGCTCTACCTGCGTCGGATTCCGGTTGAGGGTGCCCTTCTGCTTCTCCTTCGCAATCAGCGCGTCATACTGCTCGTTGGCCGCCTGCTGGATGCTCTCGGCCGAGATGGCCATGCGCTGCTCGCGATCGACGCCGACGACACCGCCTTGCGTGGTCTGCACGGTTTCGCATGCGCCGAGCGTCAGCATCGCTGCTATGGCAAGCGCACTCCTGATTTTCGATTTCATTTGCTCCCCTCCCGATGATGTTGCTGCCAGCGATAAGACAATACGGCCGCTCCTGCCCCGGCCAGCGAGAATATTGCGGCCACTACATAGACTGCCTGAGCACCGAATGTATCCCAGAACCCACTTAAAATCAGCCCGCCCAGAGTGCCGCCTAGCCCATAGGAAATACTGGTAAACAAGGCTTGGCCGCGCGCCTGCAACGGACCGAAAAACCAGCGCTGCAGTGTCGCGATCGAAGCCGAATGATGTACGCCAAAGGTCGCCGCATGCATCACCTGTGCGATCAGCAGCAACAACAGCGACTGCGCCCCGAAGCCGATCAGCAGAAAACGCACCACGGCGATCAGCAGGCTGGCGATCATCATGTTTCGCACGCCGAAGCGCCTGAAAAGCGGCGCCTGGTAGAAGAAGAAGACGATCTCGACCACCACGCCGAGCGACCACATCAAGCCTATCACCGTATTGCTGTAGCCGAGTTGCGCGAGATACAAAGAATAAAACACATACAGCGACGCATGAGCCGCGATCATCAGGAAAGTCGAGCTGAAAAACGCTATCACCTCGCGCCGGCGCAACAGCACCAGCACCGACGGAACTGCAGGATGGCCTTCGTCATGCCGCGATTCCTGCATGCGCATGCTGGAAGCCGTCACGAGCACGAGCAGCCCGAGCGCGATCCACAGCACCAGACCGATGCCGTACTTGTCCAGGAACGGCCCGGCCACCGTGACCGCCAGGATGAAGCCAATCGAACCCCACAGGCGCAGCTTGCCGTAGTGCGTCAGGTCGCCGCGCATCTCGGACAGCATCAGCGCCTCCGAAAGAGGCCCCTGCGCGCTGGTGAACAGGTTGATCGCGACCATCACGATGAAGAATTGCACGAACGTCTGACCGAAGAACATGCCGCAAAACGAGGCGGCCGCCGCGATCGACGTGATGCGCAGCACGCTCACGCGCTGCTGATGACGGTCAGCGATCCAGCCCCACAGGTTGGGGCCAAAAATCCGCATCACC
Source organism: Pseudomonadota bacterium (assembly GCA_023420795.1). Taxonomy (GTDB): domain Bacteria; phylum Pseudomonadota; class Gammaproteobacteria; order Burkholderiales; family Burkholderiaceae_D; genus Noviherbaspirillum. The sequence continues at coordinate 1,198 of JAEZVM010000220.1, read as the reverse complement.
TGCATCAGCGACATCAGCACGCCGATCTGCGCAACGGTCATGCCCTTGTCTGCGAAATACAGGCTTGCATACGGCGTGAACACGCCGACGTAGCCGAAGTAGGCAAAGAAGAAAAAGGCGAAGCTGAACGATTGCCTGGGCCAGGGAGAGTGCTGCACGAAGAAGCTTTTCCGGGAATGATGCAATGGGCGGCGGGATCTGCCGGACGGCGTCTGTTCACCGCCAGGGCTGCATCAGAGGTGCATCATTCTTTGATATGCGCGGCGATCTTCGGCGTGGCGACACGCACGTCGCCGCATTGTGCGCGGTGGCGCAGCGCGTGATCCATCATCACCAGCGCCAGCATCGCTTCCGCGATCGGCGTGGCGCGGATGCCGACGCAGGGATCGTGGCGGCCGTGGGTCTCGACGCTGACCGGATTGCCGCTCTTGTCGATCGAGCGGCGCGGCGTGCGGATGCTGGAGGTCGGCTTGATCGCGATCGACACCATGATGTCCTGTCCGGTCGAGATGCCGCCGAGGATGCCGCCAGCATGGTTCGTCGCGAAGCCTTCCGGCGTCAGTTCGTCGCCATGTTCTGTGCCTTTTTGCGCGACCGACTTGAAGCCGGCGCCGATTTCCACGCCCTTGACTGCATTAATGCCCATCATCGCGAAGGCGATATCGGCGTCGAGCTTGTCGTAGATCGGCTCGCCCAGCCCGACCGGCACGTTTTGCGCAATCACGTCGATGCGCGCGCCGCAGGAATCGCCATCCTTGCGCAGCTGGTCCATGTAGGCTTCCAGTTGCGGAATCACGCTGGTATTGGCGGCGAAGAACGGGTTCGCCGGCACATGTTCCCACGACTCGAACGGAACTTCGATCTCGCCGAGCTGGCTCATGCAGCCCTTGAAAATGGTGCCGTACTGCTCGTACAGCCATTTCTTCGCGATCGCCGCCGCGCCGACCACCGGTGCAGTCAGCCGCGCGGAGGAACGCCCGCCACCGCGCGGGTCGCGGATGCCGTATTTGTGCCAGTACGTGTAATCCGCATGTCCGGGACGGAAGGTTTCGGCGATGTTGCCGTAATCCTTGCTGCGTTGATCTTCGTTGCGAATCAACAACGCAATCGGTGTTCCGGTGGTCTTGCCTTCAAATACGCCGGACAGTATTTCCACCGTATCGGACTCCTGCCGTTGCGTCACATGACGCGAGGTGCC
>JAEZVM010000194.1 GCA_023420795.1 Pseudomonadota bacterium | reverse complement strand
ACTCATATCTGTTTGGAGGCAACGCACCGTACGTTGAAGAATTGTACGAGGCGTATCTCAACAATCCTGGTTCCGTCCCCGATAACTGGCGCGCCTATTTCGATGCAATGCAGCACGTTCCTGCCGTAGATGGCTCGAACAAGCCCGACGTTGCGCACGCGCCGGTCATTGCCTCGTTCGCGGAACGCGCAAAGCAGGGACCGATTCGCAATGTGACCGCGACGGCCAACGTCGAAATGGGCCGCAAGCGCGTCGCCGTGACGCAGCTGATCGCCGCTTATCGCGTCCTCGGCAACCGCTGGGCGAATCTCGATCCGCTGCAGCGCCAGGAACGTCCGAACATTCCCGAGCTGGATCCGGCTTTCTACGGCTTTAGCGATGCTGACATGGACACCGTGTTCAACATCAGCAATACCTACTTTGGCCCGGAAACCGCATCGCTGCGCGACTTGCTGCAGGCATTGCGCGACACGTATTGCCGCTCGATTGGCGCCGAGTTCATGTATGTCAGCGACCCCACGCAAAAGCGCTGGCTGCAGGAGCGTCTTGAATCGATCCGCTCCACGCCGAATTTCTCGCCCGAAAAGAAAAAGCACATCCTTGATCGCCTGACCGCTGCCGAGGGTCTGGAGCGTTATCTGCATACCCGTTACGTTGGCCAGAAGCGCTTCTCGCTGGAAGGCGGCGAGAGCTTCATCGCTGCGCTGGATGAGACCATCCAGCGTGCCGGCGAGCGCGGCGTACAGGAAATCGTGATCGGCATGGCCCACCGTGGCCGCCTGAACGTGCTGGTGAACACACTCGGCAAGATGCCGCAGGATCTGTTCGCCGAATTCGAAGGTCGTCATGCAGACGATCTGCCTGCTGGCGACGTCAAGTATCACCAGGGCTTCTCGTCCGACATTTCAACCCCGGGCGGCCCGATCCACCTGTCGCTCGCTTTCAACCCGTCACACCTGGAAATCGTCAACCCGGTGGTCGAGGGATCGGCGAAGGCACGCATGGATCGCCGCGGCGACAAGGATGGCTCGCAGGTAATGCCGATCCTGGTGCATGGCGACGCCGCATTCGCCGGTCAGGGCGTGGTGATGGAAACCCTGAATCTGGCACTGACCCGCGGCTACGGCACGGGCGGCACAGTGCATATCGTCATCAACAACCAGATCGGCTTCACCACTTCCGATCCACGCGATACCCGTTCGACGCTGTATTGCTCCGACGTGGTCAAGATGATCGAGGCCCCGGTGCTGCACGTCAATGGCGATGATCCGGAAGCGGTGGTGCTGGCTGCGCAGATTGCGCTCGATTACCGGGCCGAGTTCAAGAAGGATGTGGTCATCGACATCATCTGCTTCCGCAAGCTGGGCCACAACGAGCAGGACACGCCGGCGCTGACTCAGCCGCTGATGTACAAGAAAATCGGTCAGCATCCGGGCACGCGCAAGCTGTATGCAGACAAATTGGCGACGCAGGGTGCGATTGGTGCTGATGTTGGCGACGCGATGGTCAAGGCTTATCGCGATGCAATGGATGCCGGCAAGCATACCGTCGATCCGGTCATCTCGAATTTCAAGAGCAAGTATGCTGTTGACTGGATGCCGTTCCTGAACCGCAAGTGGACCGACGCGGCCGATACCGCAGTGCCGCTGGCAGAACTGAAGCGCCTGGCGGAACGTATCACCAAGGTGCCGGAAGACTTCAAGGTGCATCCGCTGGTCGAGAAGGTGCTGGCTGACCGTGCCACGATGGGACAGGGCGAACTGAACCTCGATTGGGGCATGGGCGAGCACCTCGCGTATGCATCGCTGGTTTCCTCCGGCTATGCGGTACGTCTGACCGGTCAGGACGCGGGGCGCGGCACCTTCGTGCATCGCCATGCAGTGCTGCACGACCAGAAGCGCGAGCGCTGGGATGCCGGCACCTATATTCCGCTGCAGAACGTGGCGGATAATCAGGCGCCGTTCACCGTCATCGACTCGGTGCTGTCGGAAGAAGCGGTGCTCGGTTTCGAATACGGCTATTCCACCGCAGAACCAAACACGCTGACGATCTGGGAAGCGCAATTCGGTGACTTCGCCAACGGCGCGCAGGTTGTGATCGACCAGTTCATCAGCTCCGGTGAAGTGAAGTGGGGCCGCGCATCCGGTCTGGTAATGATGCTGCCGCATGGCTACGAAGGCCAAGGTCCGGAACACTCGTCCGCACGTCTGGAGCGCTATCTGCAACTGTGTGCCGACAACAACATGCAAGTGGTACAGCCGACCACGGCCGCGCAGATCTTCCACCTGTTGCGTCGCCAGATGATCCGCCTGTTCCGCAAGCCGCTGGTCATCATGACGCCGAAGTCGCTGCTGCGTAACAAGGATGCCGGTTCACCGCTGTCCGAACTCGCGAAGGGCACTTTCCAGACCGTCATCGGCGAGGTGGATGAGAAGATCGATCCGAAGAAGGTCAAGCGCGTGGTGGCATGCTCGGGCAAGGTGTATTACGACCTAGTCAACGCCCGCAAGGAACGCGGTGCAGCCGATGTGGCGATCATCCGTGTCGAGCAGCTGTATCCGTTCCCGCACAAGGCCTTTGCCGCCGAGCTGAAGAAGTTCCCGAACCTCGCAGAGCTGGTGTGGACGCAGGACGAGCCGCAGAACCAGGGCGCATGGTTCCAGATCCAGCACAACATCTTCGAGAACCTGGAAGAAGGCCAGAAGCTGGCATACGCAGGTCGTCCGGCCAGCGCATCGCCTGCAGTCGGCTACTACGACAAGCACTATGCGCAGCAGAAGGCTTTGATCGACACAGCGTTCTCGAAGCTCAAAGGCTTCGTTCTGACGAAATAAAGACCCGACGGCGCGCTAGAAGCTGGCGCGCCGCACGAACAACCCGAAACGGAGAGTTACATGGCAATTATTGAAGTGAAAGTTCCGCAACTGTCGGAATCCGTGGCCGAAGCAACCCTGCTGCAATGGCACAAGAAGGTAGGTGAAGCGGTTACCCGCGATGAAAACCTGATCGATATCGAAACCGACAAGGTGGTGCTCGAACTGCCGGCACCCGATGCCGGCGTGATCGTCGAAGTGATCAAGGGCGATGGCAGCACCGTTGTCGCTGGTGAAGTGATTGCCAAACTGGATACCGAAGCCAAGGCCGGCGCTGTTGCTGCACCAGCCGCTGCCGCAGCTCCGGCCCCCGCGCCTGCACCTGCTGCAGCAGCACCTGCGCCGGCAGCCTCCAGCGCAGCTGCAGGCATTGCAATGCCTGCGGCCGCTAAGATGCTTGCAGATAACAACATGTCGGCTGGCCAGGTGGCCGGTACCGGCAAGGATGGCCGCGTCACCAAGGGTGATGTGATCGGTGCACTGCAGAACAAGCCTGCCGCTCCGGCACCTGCGGCTGCACCGAAACCCGCGCTGCAGCAAGTCGCTGCGCCGGTCAGCGTGAACCTGGCGAACCGTCCGGAAGAGCGCGTGCCGATGAGCCGTCTGCGCGCACGTATCGCCGAGCGTCTGCTCCAGTCGCAAGCTACCAACGCGATCCTGACCACGTTCAATGAAGTGAACATGCAGCCGGTCATGGACCTGCGCAACAAGTACAAGGACAAGTTCGAGAAGGAACACGGCGTCAAGCTCGGTTTCATGTCCTTCTTCGTGAAGGCTGCGGTTGCCGCGCTGAAGAAGTACCCGATCCTGAACGCATCGGTGGATGGCAACGACATCGTCTATCACGGCTACTTCGATATCGGTATCGCTGTCGGTTCGCCGCGCGGCCTGGTCGTGCCGATCCTGCGCGACGTGGATCAGATGACGATCGCCGAAATCGAGAAGAAGATCGCCGAATTCGGCGTCAAGGCGAAGGACGGCAAGCTGACGCTGGAAGAACTGACCGGCGGCACCTTCTCCATCTCCAACGGCGGCGTGTTCGGCTCGATGCTGTCCACCCCGATCATCAACCCGCCGCAGTCCGCGATTCTCGGCGTGCATGCAACCAAGGACCGCGCAGTGGTCGAGAACGGCCAGATCGTGGTCCGTCCGATGAACTACCTCGCAATGTCCTATGACCACCGCATCATCGACGGCCGCGAAGCCGTGCTCGGTCTGGTCGCGATGAAGGAAGCGCTGGAAGATCCGGCGCGCCTGCTGCTGGACCTGTAAGAGAATCAAAGTCGGACGCTCATGGAGTCTGGGGAAATCCCGCTCCGTGAGCGTTGTCCATTCCGCGCTTAATCTAGGTTACGAAAATGTCGAAAAATTTTGATGTGGTTGTCATCGGCGGCGGCCCCGGTGGCTATATCGCGGCGATTCGCGCTGCGCAACTCGGTTTCAACACCGCTTGTATCGACGAGTGGAAGAACGCAAAGAACGGCCCGGCACCGGGCGGCACCTGCACCAACGTCGGCTGCATTCCTTCGAAGGCATTGCTGCAGTCTTCCGAACATTACGATCACGCAGGCCACGCGTTTGCCGACCATGGCATCGACGTCAAGGGTCTTTCGATGAACGTCGGCCAGATGCTGGCGCGCAAGGATGCGATCGTCAAGCAGAACAACGACGGCATTCTGTATCTGTTCAAGAAGAACAAGGTGACCTTCTTCCACGGTCGCGGCTCGTTCGTGAAGGGCGATGCCAACGGCTACGAGATCAAGGTGGCCGGTGCAGCCGAGGAAACCATCACCGGCAAGCACATCATCGTTGCGACCGGCTCCAATCCGCGCGCGCTGCCGAATGCGGCGTTCGACGAAAAACTCATTCTCTCCAATACTGGCGCGCTCGCGATCGATGCGGTACCGAAGAAGCTGGGCGTGATCGGCGCCGGCGTGATCGGCCTCGAAATGGGCAGCGTGTGGCGCCGCCTCGGCGCGGAAGTCACCGTGCTGGAAGCGCTGCCGGCTTTCCTCGGCGCAGTCGATGAACAGATCGCGAAGGAAGCGCACAAGTTGCTGTCCAAGCAGGGCCTGGCGATCAGTCTCGGCGTCAAGATCGGTGCGATTACCCCGGGCAAGAAGGATGTCACCGTCGAATACACCGACGACAAGGGCAACGCGCAAAAGGCAGTGTTCGACAAGCTGATCGTTTCGATCGGCCGCGTTCCGAACACGATTGGCCTGAATGCGGAAGGCGTGGGCCTGAAGCTCGATGAGCGCGGTTTCATCGCAGTCGATGGCGACTGCAAGACCAGCCTGCCGAACGTGTGGGCGGTTGGCGACGTCGTGCGCGGCCCGATGCTGGCGCACAAGGCGGAAGAAGAGGGCGTCGCGGTTGCAGAACGTATTGCAGGCCAGCATGGCCACGTGAACTTCAATACGATTCCCTGGGTCATATATACGTCGCCGGAAATTGCATGGGTCGGCAAGACCGAGCAGCAGCTGAAGGCTGAAGGCATTGCGTACAAGGCCGGCACCTTCCCGTTCATGGCCAACGGTCGCGCCCGTGCACTGGGCGATACCAACGGCATGGTGAAGTTCCTGGCCGATGCGAAGACCGATGAAATCCTCGGCGTGCATATCATCGGGCCGATGGCGTCCGAACTGATTTCGGAGGCGGTAGTGGCGATGGAGTTCCGTGCATCGTCGGAAGACATTGCGCGTATTTGCCATGCCCATCCGTCGCTGTCGGAAGCCACCAAGGAAGCCGCGCTCGCCGTCGATAAGCGCACACTCAACTTCTAGGAGCCGTCATGCGCCGTTTGATCCTGTTTCTGCCAGTAGCGCTCGCTGCATGTGCGACGACAGGATCGAGCGGCGGCAGCATCGCCATCGACACGACCTCGCGCGGGCAGGCGGTATCCGGCGCGAGCTGTGCCGTCAGCACCGGCGCCGGACGCTGGAATGTGACGACGCCGGGCTCGGTGAATATCGGTGCCGCCAGCGGCGACTTGCGCGTGGTTTGCGAGAAACCGGGCTACCGCACGGCGGAGATGGTGTTCAGGCCTTCCAGCCCGCTTGGCTCCAGTGTCGGCCTTGGCGTCGGCGGTGGTGGCGGCAATGTCGGTGTTGGCGTTGGGCTGAGTTTTCCGATCAGCCTGGGCGGCGGCACCTATCCGTCGCGGGTTACCGTCGATCTGACCCCGCAATGATGCCGGGTGGAAGTTTCCTGGAAAGGGCATAATTGTCGTTGGCCTTGGTCTTCGACGTATCGTGGGCGAGCCTGACTCGCCCATTTTTATGCTCGCTTGGCAAGATGATCACCACGGCAGCAACAATTGAAACAAGTAGATATGAACGTTAGGGAGTTCTACGAGCATGCGCTTGCACAGCGCGGCTACAAGTCCGATGAGGCGCAACGCCGGGCAGTCGAGCGCCTGCAGCAGGCGTACGAGGACTGGAGTGCATACAAGGCGCGTCGCTCCAGCAAGCTTAAGAAGCTGATCAACCGGCCGGATGTGCCGCGCGGCGTTTATATGTGGGGTGGGGTAGGGCGCGGCAAGTCGTTCTTGATGGACAGCTTCTACTCGGTCGTGCCGGTCGTGCGCAAGACCCGCCTGCATTTTCATGAATTCATGCGCGGAGTGCATCGCCAGTTGGATGAGCTGAAGGGCGTTGCCGATCCGCTCGATGAGGTGGCGCGCCGGATTGCAAAGAAATATCGCCTGATCTGCTTCGATGAGTTCCACGTGTCCGATATCGCGGATGCGATGATCCTGTATAACCTGCTGAAGGCTTTGTTCGACAACGGCGTCTCTTTCATCATGACGTCGAATTACGTCCCCGATTCGTTGTACCCGGATGGCCTGCATCGCGACCGGATACTGCCGGCAATTACCTTGCTGAAGGAGAAGCTGGACATCCTGAATGTGGATGCCGGCCTGGATTACCGCAAGCGGGTGTTGGAGCAGGTGGAGGCTTACCATGCGCCGCTCGGAGCGGCGGCGGATCAGGCCTTGCGCAATGCCTTCTCCAATCTTGCGGAAACAGCCGACGAGGATCCCCGCCTGCATATCGAGGCGCGCGAGATCAGGGCGCTGCGCCGCGCCGGCGGCGTGATCTGGTTCGACTTCGCTACTCTCTGCGGCGGACCGCGCTCCCAGAACGACTATCTTGAAATTGCCAGTCGCTTCCATACGGTGATTCTCTCCGGCGTGCCATGCATGTCCGCATCGATGTCTTCCGAGGCGCGCCGCTTCACCTGGCTGATCGATGTTCTGTATGACCACAAGGTGAAGCTGCTGATGTCCGCCGAAGTCGAGCCGGACAAGCTTTATACGG
>JAEZVM010000187.1 GCA_023420795.1 Pseudomonadota bacterium | reverse complement strand
ATGGCGCCGCGCACCGGAGAATTCGCGGCCAACGCAATGCGCGGATTCCCGACCAGCTCGATGCTGGTGGCTGCAGGCGCGGTTCTCGCCGGAACCTACTTTGCGAAACGCGCATTCGAAGGCCAGTCGTACGGGCGGCATCATTGACACTCGTCGCTCCGGGCGCTGCAATCCTTCGCCGACCGGGTGCGCTACCGCGCCCGGTCATGTTCTGGCCGTGCGTCCTCGGACGGAGGTGATGCCGCATGCAGATTCTCGGTCTTCGCGGAATTAATCCGTTCGCGCTTGTGAAGGAAGCCGTCAAGGATTTCCTTGACGACGATATGACGACCTATGCGTCTGCGCTCGCCTACCAGATTTTTTTTTCGATATTCCCCTTTATCATTTTCCTGGTGGCGCTGCTCGGCTTCCTGAACCTGGCCAGCTTCTTCGAATGGCTGCGCGAGCAGGCCCAGCTGCTGCTGCCGCAGGAAGCCGCTCCGAAAGTTAACGAGGTCATCGACGGACTGCAGCAGCAGAAAGGCGGGCTATTATCCTTCGGCGTGATCGTCGCGATATGGTCAGCGTCCGCCGCGATACGGGCGACGATGAATGCGCTGAACGTCGCCTATGACATCAAGGAAAGCCGGCCTGCGTGGAAACTGTATCCACTTTCCATCTTCTATACGGTAGGGCTTGCCGCGATGCTGATACTGGCGGCGGCGATGATGGTGGTCGGCCCGCAGGCGGTCCAGTGGCTTGCCAACAAGATCGGCATGGAACAGATCTTCGTCACGCTGTGGACGTGGCTGCGCTGGCCGCTGGCGCTGTTCCTGCTGATGCTGGCGGTGGCGGTGATCTATTACGTGGCGCCGGATGCGGAACAGGAATTCCGCTTCATCACTCCCGGCGCCGTATTCGCGGTGCTGGTATGGGTCGCGGCATCGGTAGCGTTCAATTATTACGTCAGCAGTTTCGGCGACTACGATGCGACGTACGGCAGCATCGGCACCATCATCGTGCTGCTGTTGTACTTTTTTATCTCGGCGGCGGTGATGCTGCTCGGTGCGGAAATCAACGCCGTGATCGAACACCATTCGACCGAAGGAAAAAATCCGGGCGAAAAGACCATTCATTGATCAGTGCCCGGCCGGCTCCTTCTGTACCAGCTTCAGGAATTCCCGCGCCGCTTCCTCTGAAGATGCCGGGTTCTGCCCTGTCACCAACTTGCCATCTACTAGAACATGGGAGGACCAGTCCGGCCCCTTTGAATACATGCCGCCGCATTGTTTCAGCATGTCCTCGACCAGGAAAGGCACGATGTTCGTGAGCTGAACCGCCTCCTCCTCGGAGTTCGCAAAGCCGGTGACTTTCCTTCCCGTTACCAGCGGTTTGCCGTCGGGTGTCTTCGCATGCCGGAACACGCCCGGCCCGTGGCAGACGGCGGCGACGGGCCTGCTGGCCGCATACATGCTCTCGATCAGCACGATCGAGGCCCGGTCTTCCGCCAGATACCATAACGGACCGTGACCGCCGGGGTAGAACACGCCTTCGAATTCCTCATACGACACGCTCGACAGCAGCACCGTATTCGCCAACGCATCCTGAGCCTCGCGATCCTGGTTGAACCGCTTCGTCGCCTCGGTTTGCGAATCAGGTTCATGGCTCTTTGGATCGAGCGGCGGCTGGCCACCCTTCGGCGATGCGATCGTGATGCGCGCGCCCGCATCCTTGAATACGTAATATGGTGCGGCAAATTCTTCCAGCCAGAAGCCGGTCTTCTTTCCGGTGTTCCCCAACTGATCGTGCGAGGTCAATACCATCAGGATATTCACGCTGCGTCTCCCGGTTGCTTGTCAATGGATCAACGTAGAGTGGGCTGCTGATTGAAAGTTCGATTACCTGTTTTCAACATTTCAGGGCGGTAATGCGAAAATAGCGGGTTTTAAGCCGTCAGCATTCTTCGCATGAGCAGCTCCCATCTTCGCTTTCTCGATCTTTTCAAGGCAGTCGCTTCCAACCTGATCGTGCTGCACCACCTCGCGTTTTACGGGCCCATGGTTGATCATGTGAGGCCGATCCTGCCGGAGATGATCGAATGGCTGGAAAGCCAGGCGCGCATTGCGGTGCATGCGTTCCTCGTGATGGGCGGCTTCCTCGCCGCAAAATCGCTCGCGCCCGACGGCCAGCCGGGGGTGTCGCGGCCCCTGCATGCGGTGGCCCGGCGCTTCGCCAAGCTGGTTCCGCCATTCATGGCAGCCATGCTGCTGGCGATCGGCGCTTCCGCGCTGGCATCGCAGTGGATGGTGCATGAGTCGATCTCGGCACCGCCGACTCTGGCGCAACTGGCGGCGCACGGCCTGCTGCTGCACGGCGTGCTTGATTACGAGTCGCTGTCGGCCGGCGCGTGGTACGTGGCGATCGATTTTCAGCTGTATGCATCGATGGTCCTGCTGCTCTGGCTGGCAGGCCGGTTCGCGAACGGGAAGCGACCGGACTGGCTGGTGCCAGCACTGGTTGCAGCCTGCGCCATGGCGTCGCTGTTGTACTTCAACCTCGATTCCAGCTGGGATGTGTGGGCGCCCTATTTCCTCGGCAGCTACGGCCTCGGCGCGCTCGCATGGTGGGCGTCTGACCGGAAGCGCAGCGCATCTGGCGCCGCGGTACTGATCGGAGCAATCCTGCTCATCGGAGGGCTTGCGCTGGAGATCGAGTTCCGCAGCCGCATCGCGCTGGCGCTTGCCACCTCGCTGGCACTCGTCGCAGCCTGCCGCTGGGGCGTGCGGTTCCCCGGTCAGAATTCGACCGCATCGATGTTCCTCGGGCGGATTTCGTATGCGGTGTTCCTGATCCACTTCCCGGTCTGCCTTGTCGTCAACGCCGCCTTCACGCGATTCGCACCGGCCCTACCGGAGATGCAGGCCGTCGGAATGCTGCTGGCATGGGCGGCCAGCATCGCGGTCGGTGCCGCGTTCCATCGCTGGATCGAAGTGCCGCTGGCAAGTCTCGTCGGGCCGGAGCGCGGGAAGCGGGCTGCGGGCGCTTACCGCAGCAATTCATCCACCATTGCGTAAGCTTTCGCGAAGCCGGCTTCGAGCGCCGCTTCCTCTGTCGGGTAATCGGCATCGTCGCCCGACTGCGCCGCCAGTTCGCTCTGCGAGCCTGCATCTTCCCCGGGCTGCGTGACGCGGACGGTGAAATCCCAGCTCGACCATGCATCGTCACGCGGCAGTGCAGAGACATGCACTTCCATGCCCTTGTAAGCTTCAGTGTGCCAGTCCTGTTCGTATGCCATGTTCGCCGCCCGATCGGTCTTCCGATCATATGGCGGTCGATCCCGACGGGCTTGAGATAGCTCAGGAATGACGGCGCGCCCGCAGTTTCCGGCTGAAGCCGAGCGCGACCGCAAGCACGCCGAGCGCGCCGCAGACCATCACATTGGCGGTGCCGATGCGCTCGACCAACATGCCGGCCAGGCCCACGCCAGCCGACTGGCCGAGAAAGAAGCAGGACGCAAAGGCCGATACGGCTGCACCGCGTCGTTCCGGAGCCATCTGGGTGGCGTTGATCTGCAGCGTGTTGTGCAGCATGTAGAAGCCGAGCCCGGCCATGAAGCAGCCGGCAATCGCCCACCACCATGCGGGCGCGAGACCGATCGTCAGCAGCGATGCGGCGACGAACACGCCGCCCCACAGCGACAGTCCCGTTTCGCCCAGCCGCCGCACCAGCAGGCCGGACAGCACGGCGAACAGGAAACCGCCGAAACCGAACAGCATCACCAGCGCGCCGGCGGAACTGAGCGACAGGCCGTAGGTGCGATGCACATGCGACGCGATGAATGCAAACGAACCGTACAGGAACGCGCCTTCCAGAAAAACGCTCAGCAGCACCAGCCGCGCCCATCGGCCGGAGAGCACTTGGCGGAATTCGCGAATCATGCGCACTACGCTTGCCCCTTCCGCGCGATGCACCTGCCGCGCATGCGGCGGCAGCCGTCTGTTCAACGCCACCAGTGCAACGCCGACGACGATGAATACCAGCGCCACGAGGTAGAACGGCAAGCGCCAGTTATGCGCATCGGCTGCAAGACCGCCTATCAGCACGCCGGCTGATAAACCGAGGATCTGCCCGATCAGGAAGCGCGCCAGCACCGGCTGCCGGTCATGATAGGGAATGACATCGCCGATCCAGGCCATCGACAGCGGGATGATCGCCGCAGCCGTCGCGCCTGCGAGCATGCGGGCGGCCAGCAATGCTTCGAAGCCCGGCGCAAGCGCGCACAGGATCGCGCTGACTGCGCAGGCAAGCGAGCCGCAGGCAACCACGAAGTATTTGCCGTAGCGGTCGCCGACCGGGCCGAAGAACAACTGCGACAAGCCGTAAGCGATCGAAAATGCGGTGACCACCAGTGAAGCGTCGCCGAGCGACACGCTGAACTCGCTGCCGAGCAGCGGCAGCATCGGATCGGTCGCGCGCAGCGATACGCCGCTGCCGAACGCTGCGAGGGACAGCAGCGGTACTGCGATTGCGGAGATTGGCGGGTTCTCTGTTGTTGTGGATTGGCCGGGGTGCGTCATGAATGAAGATGGTGTGCCGTCATGGGGCCAATCTGATTGAAATCGACCCGTATTCTAGAGTCAATTCCGATCCGGCGTATTTCATGCACGCGACAGCTTCGCTCTGCAGCTCTTCGCGAAAAATAGACTGTTCATGCTGCGAATCTGTTCGCCGCTTAATCTGCGGAGAATTGCAATTGCATCCGAACAATCATTTTTCGGAATTACACCTATCCGAATTCATCGATTCGGCGCGTGTTTGCGCGGGGGAGCGCTCCCCGGTATGCTTGCCGCCCGTCTGGAACCCTCCCCGGCTGTTAAGGCAGCCGGATGCCAAATTTAAAACACTTTCATGAAGAACCCATCCACCTCCAACCGCAGCGCCGCTATCGAAGCGGAAAGCCGGTCCACCGACACCGCCAAGAACGCCGTCCAGCCGCATAGCCTGTTCGAGGATGTGCAGGCGCTCGTCACCGGCACGCTGCTGGTTTCGCTGGGCGTCGCGCTGCTTGGCAAGGCAAGCCTGATCACCGGCGGCACGGTCGGCATCGCCTTCCTGCTGCATTACTTCACCGGCGTCAGTTTCGGCAAGCTGTTCTTCGTGATTAACTTGCCGTTCTACTATCTTGCGATCAAGAAGATGGGCTGGACGTTCACGCTCAAGACCTTCGGCGCGGTGTTCCTGCTGTCTGCGTTCTCGGAACTGCTGCCGCTGGTTTTCAGGGTTGAAATGCTCGATCCGCTGTATGCGTCGATCATGGGCGGACTGCTCTGCGGCGTCGGCCTGCTGGTGCTGTTCCGGCACAAAGCCAGCCTCGGCGGCATCAACGTGCTGGTGCTCTATCTGCAGGAGCGTTACGGCCTGCGCGCCGGTCTGGTGCAGCTTGGCTTGGACTCGGCCATTCTGCTGCTGTCGATTTCGAGGATTTCGATGACGGCAGTATTGATTTCGCTGCTGGGCGCGGCGATGCTGAACCTGACGTTGGCAATCAATCACCGGCCCGGCCGCTACATGGCAATCTGAACGCGTGATCCGGTGTGGCGTATGACGCGCCGCACCATGATTACTGTCGGTCAAGAGCTGTTGCAGACAGCCGGTTCTGCCTTATTATTGCCTATGGTTATTTTTTAGCGAATCGAAAAGCAATGTCCACAGTTTCTCTCGCCTTGCCGGCTCCGCAGGAACTCAAGGTCCGCGCGGAGGCGCCTTTCGACTTCGACTACCCCGAACTGCCGGAGACCGGCGCCCTCTGCATCGGCCTGACTATCGACTGGCGCGACCAGCAGACCTTGCGCGCCTATGCACTGGAACACACGCTCGCCGACGAGCATGCGCGTGCCGAACGCTTTCAACGCCCGGAAGACAGCCTGCGCAACCTGCTCGGCCGCGCCCTGTTGCGCCGTGTCGCGGCCCATTACGGCGGCATGGAGCCGATGCAGCCGATCCGCAGCAATACTTGGGGCAAGCCCGAGCTGATCGGCTGCGAGGTCGGCTGCAATGTGAGCCATGCGGGCAATCAGGTCTGGGTGGCGCTCTCGAGCTTCCCGCGCGTCGGGATCGATGTGGAAACCATCAATGCACCGCAGGAATATCACGACATCGCCGCGGGTTTTCATCCGGATGAAATCGCTGCGCTGCGCAAAATGCCGGATACGAAGGCCGCGACCATGCGCTGCTGGAGCCGCAAGGAAGCGGTGTCCAAGGCGACCGGCAAGGGGCTGTCGCTGCCGCTGCGCGCCTACGCGGTCGATTGCGATAACCGTTCTTCCGGCTGGCTGCGCATCGCGCCGCCGGATACGGTGCGCCAGAACTGGACCACGGTCGATCTTCCAGTCGGCAAGGACTATGTCGGCGCGCTGGCCATCGAAGGCCGTTGCCAGAGCCTGAGCGTTTTGCGCCTCAAGCTGAGCTGAGCTCGACCCTCTTCATTTCTCCCGCTTCATCCTGCAGCTGGTCGGCAATGCCGTCGCCGCCAGCGGCAGATAACGTTCCGTCTTGAAGCCGTAGCCGCTGCCTTCGTTATCGAAACGCACCGAGCCATCCGACACCTTGCGCATCACTGACACATATAGCGGCTGCAGCAGCTGGTGATCGTCGGCGCGCATCACGGCTTCGTGGAAAGCATTCCGGTAGCGCGCGCCTTCCAGCGCCCTCGCCACGGCGGCGGCTTCAGTGCTGCCGGCTTTTTCGATCGCGGCGGCCAGCATCTCGATCATCAGGTGCATGCGCAGATGCACATAATCCTGCTCCGGTTGCGGATAGCGCTGGCGGAATTCCTGGTAGTAGGCATCGCTGGCAGAGTTCTTCGCGCCGTCGCCGGTGTTCGGATGCCATTCCGCTACTGCGCGCACCTGGCCGACGCCGGCATCGCCGATCGCCGCCGGTGCGCCGAGGCCGTTGCCGTAGAAGGTATAGAACTTCGCATTCAGGCCGGCTTCCCGCGCGGCCTTCACCAGCAGCGTCAGGTCGTTGCCCCAGTTGCCGGTGATGACGGTGTCGGCGCCACTGGCCTTGATTTTCACGACATAGGGTGTGAAATCCTTGATCTTGCCGATCGGATGCAGCTCGTCGCCGACGATCGCGATATCCGGGCGCTTTGCCGCCAGCTGCGCATGCGCGGATTTCGCGAGCTGCTGGCCGAAGCTGTAATCCTGGCCGATCAGGTAAACCCGCTTTGCGCTACTGTCGCCCTTGATCACCTCGGTCAATGCATGCATGCGCATGTCGGCGTTCGCATCGAAGCGGAAATGCCAGTAGCTGCATTTCTCGTTCGTTAGCGCCGGATCGACCGCGGAATAGTTGAGAAACAGAACCCGGTTGTCAGGAACGCGCCGGTTGTGCTTTTCGATGCCATCGATCAGAGCGGCCGCCACCGCCGAGCTGTTGCCCTGCGCTATAAAGCCGATCCGCTGGTCGGTCATCTGCCGCAGGCCGATCAGGGATTCCTCCACGCCCTGCTTGTTGTCGAAGACGGTCAGCGCCAGCGGCCGTGCGCCGCCCGGCAGCTTTACGCCGCCGCGTGCATTGACCCGTTCGATCGCGAACTGCAGGTTGCGCGCGACTGCCTGCCCGGCATTGGCGAACGGGCCGGACACGCCATCGATCATGCCGATGCGGATCGGCTCGGCCCCGTGGGCTAACGCGCTCGACAGCAGCAATGGGATCAGGGAAAACCAGCGTTTCGGAGTGAATGACTTGAGCATGGAATGAAGCGGGAATGCGGAATGTGGCGAAGGCGGAAGTTTACTGCGGATCGGTCCCGGGAGCCGTCGTGCCCGGGACGGAAAGAACGAGGAACAGCGGGGCTTACTCGAAGTCCAGCATGTGCCCGAGCTTTTCCTGCTTGGTGCGCAGGTAGCCGATGTTGTGCGGCGTGTGTGCGGTGAGAACCGGGATGCGTTCGACGACATGCACGCCGTAGTCGGCGAGCTTCTTCATCTTGCGCGGATTGTTGGTCATCAGGCGGATGCTCTTGACGCCCAGTTGCCCGAGAATGCTCGCGGCGACTTGGTAGTCGCGCGTATCGACCGGCAGGCCGAGTGCGAGGTTGGCCTCGACCGTGTCCTGTCCCTGGTCCTGCAACTGGTAGGCCCGGATCTTGTTCGCAAGGCCGATGCCGCGCCCTTCGTGGCCGCGGAGATAAAGCACCACGCCGCGGCCCTCTTCCGCGATCTTCGCCATCGCCGCGTCGAGCTGCTCGCCACAGTCGCAGCGCTGGGAGCCGAGTATGTCCCCGGTCAGACATTCGGAATGCACGCGCACCAGTACGCCTTCCTGCCCAGTGACATCGCCCTTGACCACAGCCACATGCTCAACGGTTTCATCGACCGGCTGATAAACGTGGATGCGGAACTCCCCGTGCCTGGTCGGCAGCTGCGACGATGCGACGTGATTGAAAATCTTTGCGGAGCCGGCCGCTGCCGGTGTTCCCTCTCCGGGCTTGCTCATTCTATTTCCTGATTTTTAGCTAAAAGACTCCGGCGGTTTCGGCTCGTCCGGCAACGGAATCCATTCCGTTTCTTCCGGCACCTTGCCGAACTCCTGCGCACGCCATTTCTGCTTCGCCTGCTGGATCGCGTCCTTGCTGCTGGCGACGAAATTCCACCAGATGAAGCGATCGCCGTCGAGCGGTTTTCCGCCCAAGAGCATGACATGCACTTTCGTCCGGGCCTCTATTGTAATTTCTTGTGCCTCCGGCAGGACAGCCATATGTTGCGCGGCGAGCAATTCATCGCCGATCAGGATTTCGCTGTCCACCGGATAGACCGCGCGTTCGGCGTATTCCGCCGGCATGCGCAGGCGCGTGCCCGGTTCCATTTCGGCCGCGACATAGAACATATCGGAGAACGTTGTGGTCGGCGCGGTTTCGCCGAACGCCGTGCCGGCGATCACCCGCATTGTGATGCCGGATGTAGTGATCGTCGGCAGCGTCGCCGCCGGATGATGCTCGAATGAGGGCCTGACCGTTTCCTGATCTTTCGGCAATGCCACCCAGGTCTGGATGCCGTGCAGCGCGCCGCCGGATTCGCGCAGTTCCGGCGGCGTGCGTTCGGAATGCACGATGCCGGAACCGGCAGTCATCCAGTTCACGTCGCCCGGCCGGATCGGCTGGAGGCTGCCGAGCGAGTCGCGGTGCAGGATCGAGCCCTCAAACAGATAAGTCACGGTAGCCAGCCCGATGTGTGGATGGGGCCGCACGTCGAAGCCTTCGCCGGGACCGAAGACGGCCGGCCCCATGTGATCGAAAAAGATGAAGGGGCCGACCAGCTTGTGCGGATGGCTAGGCAGAAGCCGCTTGACGGTGAAGCCGCCGATATTCTTCACATGCGGCCTGAGCAGGTCGAATGAGGGAACAGCCATCGCACACCTCCGAATGAAAAGTCTTCAGGCCGCCGTGAACGCCCCGCTCTGGTAATCGGCGATCGCCTGCTCGATTTCCTCGACGGTGTTCATCACGAACGGGCCGTACTGCACCACCGGCTCGCGCAGCGGGCGCGCCGCCAAAAGCAGGAAGCGTGCGCCCTCGTCTTCCGCCCGGATTTCAACGACGTCGCCGGGAGAGAGGAAGCCGGCGCTCTGCGTCTTCAGGCGGCGCGGCGCATCCGCATCGCCGATCTGCAGGTTGCCTTCATACGCATACACGAGGGCATTGTGCCCACTGTCGATCGGCTGCGAGAACACGGCGCCGGCGGGCAGGTGCACATCCAGATACAGCGGATCGGTGGAGAGTCCCTGGATCGGCCCGCGCACCGCCCGGCCGCCGACCTGCGCCGCACCGGCGATCACCTTGACGCTGCCGCCTTCGGGCAGTTCGGCGACTGGGATTTCCGACGGCGGAATGTCGCGGTAGTGCGCCGGTTTCATCTTTTCCTTCGCCGGCAGGTTGATCCAGAGCTGGAAGCCGCGCATCCGGCCTTCCTCCTGCTGCGGCATCTCGGAGTGGACAATACCGCGCCCGGCGGTCATCCACTGCACACCGCCGCTCTTCAGCTCGCCGACATTGCCGAGATGGTCCTGGTGTTGCATGTGGCCGTCCAGCATGTAGGTCACGGTTTCGAAGCCGCGATGCGGATGCGCAGGAAAGCCGGCGATGTAGTCGCCCGGATTGTCGGACGAGAACTCGTCGAGCATCAGGAACGGATCCAGCCGGGCGCCCTGCCCTTGCCCGAGGCTGCGGCGCAGCTTGACGCCGGCGCCGTCCGAAGTCGCCATGCCTTCGATCACGCGCTGCAGGGTGCGTGGTGTGGTGGTGACGGTGGTGTTCATGGTGTTCCTTTCAATTTCCTGTTCAGGCCGCCGCACGCAACGGTTCGGCCAGTCGCCGGATCGCTTCTTGTGCCTGCCGGAGCGAGGCCTGCTTGCTTTCCTCGCCCATGTTCAGTTTTTCAGCATAGATGAATTCCACGTCGGCCAAGCCGATAAAGCGCAGGAAGTCACGCACGTACGCTGTCTGTGTATCCATCGGCGTGCCGACATACGCGCCGCCGCGTGCTGCGAATACATAAACTTTCTTGCCTTCCAACAGGCCAACCGGGCCCTTGTCTGTGTATTTAAACGTGATACCGGCGCGTGCGACATGGTCGAAGTAGGCCTTCAGCGCGGAAGGAATGCCAAAGTTGTACATCGGCAGGCCGAGCACGATCACGTCCGCATTGCGCAATTCCTCGATCAGTTTGTCCGAAAACTCGGCCACTTCCCGCTGTTCCTCGGTGCGTTCCTCCGGTTTGGCAAGGAAGGCGCCGAAACGTTGCGCCGTCAGGTGCGGCACCGGATCGTTTCCGATATCACGGGATACTACCTTGCCGTCCGGATGGCGATTTTGCCAGTTGGCGACGAATTCATTCGCGAGACGAGTGGATTGACCGTTTTCGGCAAAGATGCTGGCGTTAATTTGAAGCAAGTTTTTCATCTGTTTCTCCTTGTGGATAGGCGACAGATGCATTTAACTATTTATTCAGCAGATAAAAAAGTAGAATAAATAGCGTTAATTTATCTACTCATCCGATAATAATGTCTGAGCTTCAATACATTACTCTCGACCAATGGCGCACGCTGATCGCGGTTGTCGATACCGGCGGGTATGCGCAGGCTGCCGCGGTGCTGCACAAAAGCCAATCCTCGGTGACTTATGCGGTGCAGAAAATCGAATCGCTGCTCGACGTCAAAGCCTTTGAAATTCAGGGGCGCAAGGCGATCCTCACGCCGACCGGCCAGTTCCTCTACCGGCGAGCGCGGGCGCTGCTGGATGAATCGGCGGCGCTGGAGCGGGCGGCGCGGCGGCTGTCGGCGGGCTGGGAAGCGGAAATCCGGATTGCCGCGGAAATCATCTTTCCGACCTGGCTCTTGCTCGACTGCTTTAACCAGCTCGGCATGGAAAGCCCGCACACTCGCATCGAGCTGATCGAATCGGTGCTTGGCGGCACGTCCGAAGCGCTGCTGCAGGGCCAGGTCGATCTGGCAATCGCAAGCATGGTGCCGCCGGGTTTTCTGGGTATGCCACTGATGCGGCTGCGTTTCATCCCGGTTGCCAGTCCCGCGCATCCGCTGCACCAGCTCGGGCGCGAGCTGACGCTGCGCGATCTACACGCGCATCGCCATCTGGTCGTGCGCGAGTCGGGAACGAAACGCAGCAGCAAGGCGGCGATCGATGTCACCCAACGCTGGACCGTCAGCCATAGTGCAACCTCGATCGAAGCGGTGCGCAAGGGCTACGGTTTTGCGTGGTTTGCGGAGGAGAAGATTCGCGACGAGCTGCGCGACGGCAGCCTCAAAGCGCTGCCGCTGCGCGATGGCGGCGAGCGCTTCGCCGAACTGTATCTGGTGCTGGCCGACCCAGACGCAGCAGGACCCGGAACGCGGCGGCTGGCCGAGATCATCCGCGAGGCGGTCGCGGGCGAATGCACGAAGCATGACAGCGCAGCGAACATGGAAAGACCCGAGGACGTGCAGTCCGCTCTCGAACCGGCACCGGATTCCCGGTAAGATCGTCCCTATCCCCTTCGCCGGACGATCAGCATGAATTCCCTCGAACTGAAGCTTCCTCCGCCTGTTGTGGCGCTCGTCACGGCGTTCCTGATGTGGCTGGCGGCGCGCCTCGTGCCGGCGCTCGCACTGCCGTATGCAGTCGGCAAAAGCGCCGTGCTCGCTCCCGTGCTGATCGGCATCGGCATCAGCCTGTCGGGCATCGTCGCCTTCAGACGGGCGAAAACCACGGCCAGTCCGCTCCGGC
>JAEZVM010000174.1 GCA_023420795.1 Pseudomonadota bacterium | reverse complement strand
GCCCTGTGGGTCTCGGGCACCAACGGCAGCGGCAAGACCAGCCTCTTGCGCATGCTGTGCGGACTGTCCGCGCCGGTCGAAGGCGAGGTGCGCTGGAATGGTCGCGATATCCGCCGGCAACGCGAGGAATTCGGCAGCAAGCTGGTCTATCTCGGCCATCTCAACGGCGTGAAGGACGATCTGATGGCCTGGGAAAACCTGGTGATCGCATCGACGCTGGCCGGCCATCCGGTCAGCGAGGATGAGGCGCACGACGCGCTGGAACAGCTCGGCCTCGGCCGTGCGGCCGACCTGCCGACCCGCGCCCTGTCGCAGGGCCAGCGCAAGCGGGTCGCGCTGGCGCGCCTGTCGCTGGGCATGGCGATGCCCTTGTGGATACTCGACGAGCCGTTCACCGCGCTCGACAAGAGCGCGGTGGCGGCGCTATGCGGCACCATCAGCCGCCATCTCGCGCGCGGCGGCATGGTGATCTACACCACCCACCAGGAAATCGACCTGTCGGCAAAGCGCGCGCTCAGGCTGGACATGAACGAAGGGCGGCTATGCTGAAGGCGCTTCTGTGCGTGGTGCGGCGCGACCTGCTGCTGGCTTTCCGGCGCCGCTCCGATGTTTTGACAACCCTCTTCTTCTTCATCATCGTCGTCAGCCTGTTCCCGCTCGGCGTGGGGCCGGAGCAGCAGCTGCTGCGCACGATGGCGCCGGGCATCCTGTGGGTGGCGGCGCTCCTGGCATCGATGCTGGCGCTGGGCCGTCTGTTCTCGCTCGACCACGCGGACGGTACTCTGGAACAGATGGTGCTGTCGGCCGAGCCGTTGACGGTGATTGTGATCGGCAAGGTGATCGCGCACTGGCTCGTGTCCGGCTTTCCGCTGGTATTGCTGGCGCCGGTGCTGGCGGTGCAGTTCGACCTGCCGGCCTCATCGGTCGGGGTGCTGTTCCTGAGCCTGCTGCTCGGCACACCGGTGCTGAGCCTGGTCGGGTCGATCGGCGCGGCGCTGACACTTGGCATACGCGGTGGCGGTGTGCTGGTGTCGCTGCTGGTGCTGCCGCTGTACGTGCCGGTGCTGATCTTCGGCGCTGGCGCAGTCGGTGCGGAAGCGTCGGGTGTGGGCGCGACCGCGCATTTGCTGCTGCTGGGCGGCGCGCTGGCCGGTGCGGCCGCGCTGACGCCATGGGCAACGGCAGCAGGGCTGCGCATCGCGCTGGAGTGACCGCAGCGAACGAATGGCGGAATACGGAAAAAGCTGCGCTTTCATTCTGGATTTCCGCTGCCGGCATTGTCGAGGAATGAGAGACAATGCCGTAGCTATCGCCCTGCTGATCACATGGGTTTCCTGTCGCGTGGCACAGCGATTGCTTTAATGGCGGCAACAGGAAAACCAAGTTCGTTCCGCCCCGGAAAGTCGGTGTAATACTAGGTCTGACAGTGAAATGCTGGCTGCGATTCCCGATTTCGGGAAGTTGGGGTGCCGGGCTCGTAAGATACTGCAGGGCTCGGGCGTAATGAAAAACTGATTGGAGTATTGTCGTAGTGTCCACTACCAACCAAGTCGCTTCTGGCAAGCTGGAATCCAGCGGCATCAGGTGGTTCAAATATGCATCACCGCAGACATTTTTCCCACTTGCGGGAAAAATGATTCCCTGGTTCGCGATAGCCGCAGTCGTTCTCTGTGTTATCGGCCTCTATATCGGCTTCTTCGTCGCGCCGACCGATCACCAGCAGGGCGAGTCCTACCGGATCATCTTCCTGCATGTGCCGGCATCCTGGATGTCGATGTTCATCTATATCGTGATGGCATTCTGGGCGGGTATCGGCCTGGTGATGAACACGCGCCTGTCGTCGATGATGGCCACTGCGCTGGCACCGACAGGGGCGATGTTTGCGTTCCTGTCACTGTGGACCGGTGCACTGTGGGGCAAGCCGACCTGGGGCACCTGGTGGGTCTGGGATGCGCGCCTGACGTCGGAACTGATCCTGCTCTTCCTGTACATCGGCTTCATGGCGCTGCAGGCATCGATCGACGATGCGCGCCGTGCGGACAAGGCCGGTGCGGTACTGGCGCTGGTGGGTGTGGTCAACGTCCCGATCATCTATTTTTCCGTGCAATGGTGGAACACGCTGCACCAAGGCTCGTCGGTCAGCATGACCAAGGCGCCGTCGATGGCGATGACGATGTTCGCCGGCATGATCGTGATGGCGCTCGCGTCGTGGGCATATACGATTGCGATGACGCTGATGCGGGTGCGCTGCATCATGCTGGAACGCGAAAAGCACACTGACTGGGTCAAGGAATATGTGGAGAAAAACGCATGAACTGGAATAGCTGGAGCGATTTCTTCGCGATGGGCGGATACGCGCTCTATGTGTGGGGTTCGGTTTTAATGACAATCGTCCTGATCGCGGGCGAGGTAGCCGCGGTACGGATGCGCCGCAATACGCTGCTGAAGCTGTATGGTCGCTGGATACGCAATACTCGGAGGGAAAGAAATGAAGACAAGGCATAAACGCCTGATCCTGGTCGCCGCAGGTCTTGGCACACTGGGACTGGCCGCCTGGCTGGTACTGTCGGCATTCCAGCAGAACATGGTGTTCTTCTTCACGCCGACACAGGTGTTCGCCGGCGAAGCGCCCAAGGGCCGCAGCTTCCGCATCGGCGGCATGGTCGAGGAGGGCAGTATCAAGCGCCAGGCCGACGGCGTGACCGTCGCTTTCGTAGTGACCGATACCGCGCAGAAGATTCCCGTTACTTACAAGGGCATCCTTCCCGACCTGTTCAAGGAAGGGAAGGGCGTGGTCGCGCAGGGCAAGCTCGGCACCGATGGCAAGTTCACCGCCGACGAAGTGCTGGCCAAGCACGATGAAAACTACATGCCGCCAGAGGCCGCCTATGCGGTCGATCAGGCGCACAAGGATGCGGCTGCCGCGAAAGCCGTGCAGACCGGTGCAGCAAAGGATGCAACGCAATGATTCCTGAACTTGGCAACTTCGCGTTGATGCTCGCACTGTGCGTGGCATTGGCGCAAGGCATTCTCCCGATTGCCGGCTCCTACAACGGCAATCAGCGCTGGATGGCGATAGCAAGACCGGCGACGGCGGGGCAGCTCGTACTGGTCTCGTTTGCGTTCGGCTGTCTCGTCTATGCGTTCGTCACCAATGATTTTTCGGTGAACAACGTTGCACTGAACTCCAACTCGAACCTGCCGGTGTATTACCGCATCGCCGCATCCTGGGGTAGCCATGAAGGTTCGCTGCTGCTGTGGATTCTGATGCTGGCCGTGTGGGCATGGGCGGTGGCGCGGTTGAGCCGCCAGCTGCCGGAAGAAACGGTAGCGCGCGTGCTCGGCGTGCTGGGCCTGATTTCGGTCGGTTTCCTCGCTTTCCTGCTGTTTACCTCGAATCCGTTTGACCGCCTGCTGCCCGCAGCGCCCGACGGCCGCGATCTGAATCCGCTGCTGCAGGACTTCGGCATGATCATCCATCCGCCGCTGCTGTACATGGGCTATGTCGGTTTTTCGGTCGCTTTCGCATTCGCGATCGCGGCGCTGATGGGAGGCCAGCTCGATGCCGCATGGGCGCGCTGGTCGCGGCCATGGACCACGGTGGCATGGATGTTCCTGACGCTCGGCATCTTCATGGGTAGCTACTGGGCTTATTACGAGCTGGGCTGGGGCGGCTGGTGGTTCTGGGACCCGGTCGAAAACGCTTCCTTCATGCCGTGGCTGGTCGGCACAGCGCTGATCCATTCGCTGGCCGTGACGGAAAAGCGCGGCAGCTTCAAGAACTGGACGGTGCTGCTGGCGATCATCGCATTCTCGCTGTCACTGCTCGGCACCTTCCTCGTGCGTTCTGGCGTGCTGACTTCGGTGCATGCATTCGCGACCGACCCGGAGCGCGGCACTTTCATCCTGCTCTTCCTCTCCATCGTGATCGGCGGCTCGCTGCTGTTGTACGCATGGCGCGCGCCGACAGTGGGCCTGGGCGGCCGTTTCGCACTGATCTCGCGCGAGTCGATGCTGCTGGTGAATAACGTGCTGCTGCTGGTGGCTTCCGGCACGGTGCTGCTCGGTACGCTCTATCCGCTGTTCATGGACGCGCTCGGCCTCGGCAAGATTTCGGTCGGCCCGCCGTATTTCGAGGCGGTGTTCGTGCCGCTGATGATTCCGGTGCTGCTGCTGGTTGCGGTCGGTCCGTTCGCACGCTGGAAGGAGGCATCGCTATCCGACCTGCTGCGCCGTCTGCGCTGGGTTGCACTGGCGTCGCTCGGCCTGGCAGCCGCAATCGCGTTGGTGCTGGCGGCGTCGCCGATGGTTACCGCCGGCCTCGCATTCGCGATCTGGATCGCGTTCGCGTCGGTGGCGCACATGGTCGAGCGCGCCCGTCATGCGCCCGCAGGCATGCCGTTGATGAAGCGGCTGTCGCGCGAGCCGCGTAGCTATTGGGCGATGCTGATCGCGCACGCCGGCATCGGTGTGTTTGTGGTTGGCGTCACGATGGTCAACGGCTTCGACGATGCGAAGGATGTGCATATGCGCCCCGGTGATACGGTGACCGTCAGCGGCTACACCTTCACGCTATCGGACCTGAAGGAAGTGAAGGGGCCGAACTATATCGCTGCGCGTGGCACTTTCGACGTCACGTACGAGGGCAAAAAGCTGACCACGCTGCATCCGGAAAAGCGGATGTACACGGTGCAGCAGATGCCGATGACGGAAGCGGCGATCGACCGCGGCTTCACGCGCGACCTGTATGTGTCGCTTGGCGAGGCGACACCCGAAGGCTGGATCGTGCGCGTGCAGCACAAGCCTTTCGTCGGCTGGATCTGGGGTGGCTGTCTGATCATGTCGTTCGGCGGCCTGCTGGCTGCGTCGGACCGTCGCTACCGCGTTGCCGCGCGCAAGAAAGTGGCCGGGCAGCATTTCGCCGCGGCGACTCCTGCAAATGCGTAAGGGGCTGTCAAGATGAAACGATTTCTGCTGCCGCTTGGTATTTTCATCGCCTTGCTGGTCTTCCTCGGCGTCGGCCTGCGCCTGAATCCGCGCGAGATTCCGTCGCCGTTCATCGGCAAGCCCGCACCTGCGTTCAAGCTCGCCCAACTGCATGATCCGGACAAGACCATCTCGCCGCAGGACATGGCAGGGCAGGTCTGGATGCTCAACGTATGGGCGTCCTGGTGCGTGTCCTGTCGCGTCGAGCATCCGGTCCTGATGGACTTCGCGAAGGCGAACGTGATTCCGGTGGTCGGCCTGAACTACAAGGACGGCCGCGCGGACGGCGTCAAGTGGCTGGTCGATTCCGGCAACCCGTACCTGCTGTCGGCCTTCGACAATGACGGCCGCGTCGGCATCGACTACGGCGTGTACGGCGTTCCGGAAACCTTCATCATCGACAAGAAGGGCGTGATCCGCATGAAGCACATCGGCCCGCTCACGCCCGAGGCGATCACCCAGAAGATCATGCCTTTGATTAAAGAGCTGAAGAATGCGTAAACTGTTTTTCATTCTCCTGCTGACGCTGAGCGCGGCAGCAGCGCAGGCAAAGGAGGCCGCGCCGGTTGCGGCGGACCCGGAACTGGAAAAGCGCGTGATGGATCTGTCGCACGAGCTGCGCTGCCTGGTATGCCAGAACCAGACGATCGCCGATTCGAATGCGGAGCTCGCCATCGACCTGAGGAACCAGGTGCGCGAGAAGCTCGCTGCCGGCATGTCCGACCAGGACGTGATCGATTTCATGGTGGAACGCTACGGCGACTTCGTGCTCTACCGCCCGCCGGTCAAGGGCGCCACCTGGCTGCTGTGGTTCGGCCCGTTCGCGTTGCTGGTGGTCGGCATCGGCGTGTTCGTGATGAAGGTCCGGCGTCGCAGCGCAACCGACGAGGCCCTGCCGGAAAACGAACTGAAGCGCGCGGCCTCCCTGCTTGAAGGCGGCAGCGAAACAAAGGATAAAGCATGACAGGATTTCTGATTGGCGCCGTGCTGCTGGTAGCGACGGCGCTGGCATTCTTATTGCCGACGCTGTTGCGCAAGGAACAGACGGCGGATGCACAGGTGCAGCGCGATGAACTGAATCTGGCGGTGCTGCGCGACCAGTTGCGCGAACTCGATGCGGACCTGCAGGCAGGCACCATTGATCAGTCCGCCTACGAAAGCGCACGCCATGAGCTGGAGCGTCGCGTGGCGGAAGAAGTACGGCCGGAAGCCGCGCCGCAGGCCACCGGGGGCAACAAGAACCGCACCGCGATGGTCGTCGGCGTGCTGGTGCCGGTGTTGGCGATCGCGATTTATCTGACCGTCGGTTCACCGGCGGCGCTCGATCCGACGCAGCAGATCGCGGAAAACGAGAACGCGCATCAGGTTACCGACGAACAGATCGAGGGCATGGTCGCGGCGTTGGCGCAGCGCATGCAGAACGAGCCGGACAATGTGGAAGGCTGGACGATACTGGCCCGCTCGTACAACGCGCTCGGCCGCTACGAGCAGGCGAGCGACGCCTATGCGCGCCTGGTGAAGCTGGTGCCGAACGACGCAGCCCTGTACGCCGATTATGCGGACACGCTGGCGATGGCCATGAACCGCACCCTGCAGGGCGAGCCGGAAAAGATGATCGACCGCGCTTTGGAGATCGATCCGAAGAACGTCAAGGCCCTTGCACTGTCGGCCAGCGCTGCATTCGAGCGCAAGGACTATGCGCGCGCGGTGGACCGCTGGCAGAAGATCGTGCCGCTGGTGCCGCCGGACTCTGATATCGCGCGCTCGATCGCCGGCAACATTGCGCAAGCGCAGGAGTTGATGGGGCAGGGCGCGGCTTCTCCGGCGCAGAACACGCCGGCCAAGGCTGCTGCCGGCAGTGCGAAGGTTTCCGGCACGGTGGACATCGATCCCGCATTGCGCGCACAGGCCGCCGATACCGATACCGTCTTCATCTTCGCGCGCGCCGCCTCCGGGCCGCGCGCACCGCTGGCCGTGCTGCGCAAGCAGGTCAAGGATCTGCCGCTGGAATTCGTCCTCGACGACAGCATGAGCATGACGCCAGAGGCCAAGCTGTCGAGCGTGCCGATGGTGGTGGTCGGTGCGCGGGTCTCCAAGACCGGCAGCGCGACGCCGGGAGCCGGCGATCTCGAAGGCATCAGCGAGCCGGTAGCGCCGGGTGCAACGGATCTGAAAATCCGGATCAACAAGCAGAACGGATAAATCCGAAATTGAGTGAACCGATATCGGAAGCCGGCGTCTCGCCCAATGCTGAAGCGCCGGCGCAGTTCGACAAGGCTTCAGCCAATGTGAATGTCCCTGCCTACCTGCAGAAAGTCTATTGGTGGGCATATGTGCATCCGAACGCGGTGCGCGTCTTCGAGCGCGAATGGCTCGTCAATCTGATCCTTTTTGGTAACTATTCG
>JAEZVM010000085.1 GCA_023420795.1 Pseudomonadota bacterium | reverse complement strand
GGCGGCGGCCTGGTCATCGACATCCTTGACCAGCACCGGCACTTCGGTCAGGCCGGCAATCTGCGCGGCGCGGAAGCGGCGTTCGCCGGCGATGATTTCATACTTGCCGCCTGAATTACCACCCTGCGCGAGTGGACGCACCAGGATCGGCTGCATCAGGCCCTGCGCCTTGATCGACGCAGCCAATTCATTCAGCGCGCCTTCGTCCATGCGGGTGCGCGGCTGGTATTTGCCGGCCTGCATCTGCGTAACGTTCAGCGCCGACGGTGCGCCCGGCAGGTTCGGCGCCGCTTCGGTGATGTCGGACGAGCCGCCGAGCAGCGCATCGAGTCCGCGTCCGAGTCCCTTGGATTTTTTCGTGGCCATATTGTGATCCGCTACATTGATTGGATGCGCTCGACCATTTCGGCACCGAACGCGATATACGCCTGCGCACCTTTCGACGCCGGGTCGAAGGACACGCCCGGCATGCCATACGACGGCGCTTCCGCCAGGCGCACATTGCGCGGAATGATGGTCTTGAAGACCTTGTCGCCAAAATGCTGTTCGAGCTGTGCGGAAACCTGCTGCGACAGCGTCATGCGCGGATCGAACATCACGCGCAACAGGCCGATGATCTTCAGGTCGGGATTGAGCTTCGCATGCACCTTCTTGATGGTGTTGACCAGATCGGACAGGCCTTCGAGCGCATAGTATTCGCACTGCATCGGGATGATCACACCGTGCGCGGCGCACAGGCCGTTCAGCGTCAGCATCGACAGTGCGGGCGGGCAGTCGATCAGCACGAAGTCGTAGTCGGCGGCGACTTCGGCGATCGCCATCTTCAGGCGCGTTTCGCGGTTTTCCAGCTCGACCATTTCAACTTCGGCGCCGGCCAGTTCGCGGTTCGCCGGCAAGACATCGAAGCGACCGCTCTCGGAACGCTTGCACGCGGTCTTGATGTCGCCGATGCCGAGCAATACCTCATAGACGGAAGATTCGAGCGTGGACTTGTTGATGCCGGCGCCCATCGTCGCATTGCCCTGCGGGTCGAGATCGATCAGCAATACGCGCTGGTCCAGCTGCGCCAGGCCCGCGGCGAGATTGACCGCGGTGGTCGTCTTGCCGACACCGCCCTTCTGATTGGCGACACAGAATATTTTGGCCATATTGTTTTAGTTAGTGGTGAGTTTGATGCCGAAACCGATCAGAAAGATGCCGGCCGCCTTCGACGCGAATGCAGCGATGCGGCGATTGCGTGCAAGACGCCTGGCGGCGGCATTGCCGGCGAATACCAGCAGGCTACCGTAGAACAAGGTGCAGGCAGAAATCACCGCGCCCATCGTCAGGAAGGTGATGCTGCCTTGATGGGTGGCGGGGTCGATGAAGAGCGGGAAGAAGGCCATGTAGAACACGATGGCTTTCGGATTGATGATCGTGACCAGAAAACCGCGCCGGAAGTCGGCCGCATTCGAGAACGGCACAACCGCCCCGCCCTGCTCGCTTTTCGCGGTCAGGAGCCTGAAGCCGAGATAGGCGAGATAGGCGGCGCCGACATACTGCAGCCCCTGGAACAGCAGCGGATTCGCCTGCAGCAGGGCTGCCACGCCGATCGCCGCGAGGAACATCAGCGCGGCATCGCCGAGCATCAGACCGGCCAGCGACATAAAGCCGCCGCGCAAGCCATGCTGGCCAGTGCAGGTCAGCACGCAAAAGGTGCCGGGGCCGGGCAGCATCAGAAAGACCATCGTGGCGACGATCAGCTGCCAGACATCGGTGACGCCGAGCGCATGGAACAGTTCTGTCATTGTTGTTCTCCCGTTTTTTCTGCTTCGATGAAAACCAGGTGGCGTTCAGCGTTCAAGCCGGGAACGATCAACGGCTGTACCGTACTCGCCCTCCATCCCGCCGGCAAGCGAGCGATCTCATCCGTCGGCAGCACGCCCTTCAGCGCGATGAAGCATCCACCTTCCTGCAGCAGATGGCCGGACCAGGTGACGAAATCAGCCAGCTCCGCGAACGCGCGTGACGTGATCACCTCGAACTTGTGCGCCACCTGCAGCTCTTCGACGCGGGCAGTGTACACGGTGACGTTGGCCAGTCCGAGTTCCGCCTTGACCTGCGTGAGGAAGGCAGTCTTCTTGTGTACGGTATCGATCATCGACACCTGCATGTCGGGGCGCGCAATCGCCAGCACGATACCGGGCAGGCCACCGCCCGCGCCGACATCCAGTACCTGCTTCGCACCGGCAAACGCCGGTACTGCGGCCAGCGAATCGAGCAGATGCTGCGTGATCATCTGCTGCGGATCGCGTACCGCGGTCAGGTTATAGACGGCATTCCACTTCGCCAGCAGCGCAAGGTAATCGATCAGCTGCGCAAGCTGCACCTCGCTCAACGCCAGCTGCAGTTCGCGCGCGCCTGCGGACAGGAGGCGTGTCAGTCCTTCGCGGTCGAAGCCGGTCATCATGCGCCCGCCTGTGAGGCGTCGAATTCCTTGAAGCCGCCCTTCTTCAGGTGTACCAGCAGCAGGGAGATCGCGGCGGGCGTCACGCCCGAAATGCGCGAAGCCTGCCCCAGCGTTTCCGGCCGGTGCTTGTTCAGCTTCTGCCGCACCTCGACCGACAGGCCGCGCACGTCCATGTATTCGAGCGTCACCGGCAGCTTCAGGTTTTCATAGTAATCATGGCGCTCGACTTCGCGCGCCTGCCGGTCGATGTAGCCGGCGTACTTGACCTGAATTTCGACCTGCTCCTTGACCGCTTCATCAGTCACGCCGGGACCGGCCAGTTCCTGCCCATCCGCGCCTTTGAGCGTCATCAGGTCGTCGTAGC
>JAEZVM010000048.1 GCA_023420795.1 Pseudomonadota bacterium | reverse complement strand
TTCTGGTAGGCCGTGCGGGACTCGAACCTGCGACCAACGGATTAAAAGTCCGCTGCTCTACCAACTGAGCTAACGACCCGAAAGACAAAGATTATAAATACTTCTCGTGCGCTCTGTCAAATGAATTGCTTTAAATCCATCTCAAAGAAGTCTATTTCAGAGCAGCCAACCGCTCCTTCGCAGTTTGCGCGGCTGGCGCATCTGGATATTGCTTGATAAGTGTTTCCAGCGTTTTTTTGGCAGCGTTTTTCTCTTTGAGTTCCATTTGACAGCTGGCGATGTTGAGCATTGCATCGGCTGCTTTCGGGCTGTCAGGATAATTCTTGACGACTACCTGTTGTGCCGCGATGGCATTCCGGTAATCGCGTTGCGCATAGTAGCTATTGCCGAGCCAATACTGTGCGGAGGGGGCAAGACCCGATTGCGGATAGCGACGTGTGAAGTCGTAGAAGGATGCGCTGGCGTTCTGATAATCGCCTGTCTTGAAGAAGGCGAGAGCGGTGTCATAGGAACGCTGTTCGGTCTGTTCGACGGTAACTTCCTTGCCGTCTATCGTGACTTGTTGTGGTTCCAGCTTGCGCAGGCGGTTGTCGAGGTCAACGTAAAAATCTTTCTGGCGCTTTTGCGCATTGGCCAATTCATTGGCGAGAACTTCGACCTGGCCGCGCAGGCGTGCGATCTCCTGGCGCAGTTGTTCGTTCTGATTGTTGAGATCGAAGTTGTTGCTCTTGTCCGCCTTCGCGTTGATTTCGCTCTGCATGTTGTTGAGTCGCGCGCGGATGTCGAGAATCGCCCGGCGTGCTTCCTCATCCTCGAACAGGGCTGCCTGTGCCTGCAGAGGTGCAAAAGAAAATGCGGCCAGGAGGGCCGCGATAAATGATGCTTGAATTGCTTTGTTCATGGTAACTCCTGAACGTTGCGGAAACGATGGCTTGTCTCCGTCATGATGCTCCCTCTTCGGCGGTGGCCGAAGAGGAGGGCGAGGGGAAATTGATAATACTCCCCCGTGTGCAGCGCTTATTGATAGACGATATCGGCGCGACGGTTTTCGGCCCAGGATGCTTCGTCGCTACCAGCTGCCTTCGGCTTTTCTTCGCCGAACGAAACGGCTTCCATCTGCGCATCGGACACGCCGAGCACGGACAACGATTTGCGAACTGCTTCAGCGCGCTTCTGGCCTAGTGCCAGATTGTATTCGCGGCCACCGCGCTCATCGGTATTGCCGGTAATGACGATCTTGCGGCCCTTGTTGGCGGACAGGTATTTTGCGTGCGCTTCCACGACCGGCTTGAATTCATCCTTGACGATAAAGCTGTCGAAGTCGAAATAAACGCTGCGCTTGGCGAGGATGCCTTTCGGATCGTTCAGCGGATCGGTGGAGCCGGTGGTAACCGGTGCCACGGTACGGGCATCTGCAGTCGCCGGAGCGGCGGTACGTTCTTCAACTTTTGCCTTGTCATCCAACTTGACGGAAGAACCGCAGGCGGTCAGAGCCAGCACGCTGGAAATGATGAGAGCCAAAGTCGTCGGGGTAGTGCGCATCAAATTTCTCCTAATTAAAAAACATTGCTACAAAACCATATTATTTCATGAAAGGACCCCATGTGGGTTCCCGAATATCGCCCGCCTGTGTGGTAAGTCGATGTTTTACGCGGCCGTCGACGGATACCACCGCCAGCGAACCTCGACCGGACTCGGTAGCGTACATGATGTATTTGCCATTGGGCGAGAAACTGGGGGACTCATCTTTGGTTGTATCGGACAGCCGAAGCTCCTGTCCGCTTGCCAGATCGAGCGCATATAAATGGAAGCTGCCTTCACGGCGGGAAATGTAGGCCAGCGTTTTGCCGTCCGGGGAAACGCGGGGGCTGATGTTGTAGCTGCCGTTAAACGTTACGCGACGGGCTTCGCCGCCGTTGGCACTCATGCGATAAATCTGCGGGCCGCCGCTGCGGTCGCTGGTGAAGTAAATGGTCTGGCCGTCCGCCGAGAACTGCGGCTCCGTCTCGATGCCGCTGGTATTGGTCAACTGGCGCAGGCCCGTTCCGTCGGCGTTGACT
The DNA here is from genome assembly GCA_023420795.1 of Pseudomonadota bacterium. Classification (GTDB taxonomy): domain Bacteria; phylum Pseudomonadota; class Gammaproteobacteria; order Burkholderiales; family Burkholderiaceae_D; genus Noviherbaspirillum. Next base: position 5,585 of record JAEZVM010000048.1, on the reverse strand, counting down.
ACGTAGACCTGGGTATAACCGTTGCGCGACAAGGCCAGCGCCAGCTTGCTGCCGTCCGGCGACCAGGATGGCGCCGAATTGCTGCCCTTGTAGTTGGCGACGATCGTGCGCTGCCGGGTGGTCAGGTTCTGGACATACACCATCGGCTTCCTGTTTTCGAAGGACACGTAGGCAACCTTCGTCCCATCCGGCGACCATGTCGGCGATATGATGGGCTCGTTCGAGCGCAGGGCGACTTGTGTGCCTTCGCCGTCGGCGTCGGCAATCTCCAGTCGGTATTCTCTTCCGGACTTGGTGACGTAGGCGATGCGGGTGGCGAATGCACCGCGTACACCGAGCAGCTTCTCATAGATGTCGTCGGCGATCTTGTGTGCCGCCACGCGCAGCCGGTCTGGGCCGGCAACCTGTCCGAAGCCCGATAGATTCGAGGACTTGACGGTGTCCAGCAAGCGGTAGCGGACGTCGAAGCGGCCGTCAGCCAAGCGCTGCACGCTGCCCACCACCAGCGCATCGGCGCCTTTCGATTTCCATTCGGCGTAGTTGACCGGTGTGGTTTCCGACATCACATTGCCGGTGTCGATGATGCGGAAGAATCCGCTGCGGGCGAGGTCGGCCTTGATGATCGCCGTGACCTGCTGCGGTGCGATGGTTTCGTCGGCGAAGCCAGCGATCGCAATCGGGATCTGATTGGCGCCGACACCGGAAATCTCCACCCGCAACTGAGCATGGGTGAGGGTGGCAAACAGCAGGCCGAATACGGCGAGTGTGCGAAGGAAAATAGTCTTCATCATGAGCTATTGGTCTTTCGGTTTATGCGAAATGGTGATTTTTGAGGGAACTGCACCCGTCTTGTCGTCGCGCGGGAAGGGCTGCGACTTGTCGATAGCGCGCAGGACTGCTTCGTCAAAGCCCGGCACGCCGGACGGCTTCAGCTTGCGGGGCGCACCGCGCAAGGTTCCATCGGGGAGCAGTTCAACTACATACTCGACGGGCGGATTTCCCGCAAGGTCAACCGGTACGTTGAACACGGTATGCGATCTGATCCGGGCCGCCACTTTCGCGCCATACTCGGCGCTGGCGCGGCCGCCCTGTGCCTTCGGCGCATCGCCTGTGCCTCCGGTGCCCGTGACGCCGCCCGCCATTCGCCGCATTTCCTCGTCGCGCAGCTTCGTCAGCATTGCCTCTTCCTGCTTGCGTGCCTTCTCTGCGGCCTCTTTCTTGGCCTTGTCAGCTTTTTCCTTTTCCAGCTTGAGTTTGGCGAGCTTTTCTTCTTCGAGGCGTTTCTTCTCTTTCGCCACCTTCTCTTTCTCGCGCTGTTCTTCTTCCTCACGGCGCTTTTTCTCTTCCAGCGCCTTGCGTTTCTTCTCCTGCTCGAGCGCGATATCCGGCTTCACGACGGGAGGTGGTTCTTCCACCTTCGGTTTCGGTGGCTCTTTGACAACAGGTTGCGGTTGCGGTTCCGGTACCTTGACCGGCTCCGGCAGCGGCGCTGCTTCGCGCGGTATCGGATTCCACACCTCGGCCTCGATGGTGGCCGGCGTGTCACTTTGCCACTGCACGCCTATCCACAGGAAGACGAACAGGGCTGCATGCACCAGCGCGGCGAGCGTCAGCGCGCGTCCGAGGCCCGGCTCTTTCGGAACGATATACGGTGTTGCTTCAGTCATTGCTTGGTCGCCAGCCCCACGCGGCTGATTCCGATCTTCTTCGCTTCCGAGATCACCTGGATCACTTCATCGTACTTGACGTCCTTATCGGCGGAGATCATCACCGGCATGTCCGGCTGGGCGTCATGCATTATGCGCAGCTTCTGCATCAGCGCGCCGCGGCCGCCCACTTTCTCGGGCTGGCCGCCGCTTTTCTGTCCGTTGATGCCGATGGTTGCGCTGGTGTCCGCCTGCAGCGAAATCTGGATGTATTCGGTCGGCGGCAAGGCCGATTTCGCGGCGGTAGGCAGGTTGATCACGCCCGGATTGGTCAGCGGCGCGGCGACCATGAAGATCACCAGCAGCACCAACATCACGTCGATATACGGCACGACGTTGATCTCAGACTTGAACTTGCGGCCACGCCCGCCGCGCATGGAGCTGTATGCCATTTAGCGGACCTGCCGTTGCAAGATGTTGGAAAACTCTTCGATGAAGCTTTCGAAGCGGATTGCCAGCCGGTCGATATCGTGCGAATAGCGGTTGTACGCTACCACCGCAGGGATCGCTGCGAACAGGCCGATCGCAGTTGCGATCAGCGCTTCGGCGATGCCGGGCGCGACTGAAGCAAGCGTCGCCTGTTGTACATTCGCCAGACCGCGGAACGCATTCATGATGCCCCACACGGTGCCGAACAGGCCGACATACGGTGACACCGAGCCGACCGATGCAAGGAAGGCGAGGTGCGATTCCAGCGCGTCCATTTCGCGCTGATAGGCGGCGCGCATCGCGCGGCGGGCTCCGTCGATCATGTTGCCCGGATCGGCTGCCTTCCCGGCAAAAATCGCCTTGGCCTTGCCGAATTCGCCCATGCCGGCCTGGAAGATGCGTTCCAGCGCGCCGCCTTCGCTGGCATTCCTGCGACGGTTGGAGCTTGCCTCTTCATACAGCGCGGTCAGGCTGCCGCCGGACCAGAACGCGCGCTCGAATTCCTCGGTCTGCGTCTGCGCGCTCTTGATCGCGAACATTTTTCGGAAAATATAAGCCCAGCTCATGATCGAGACCAGCAGCAGCAGGGCCATTACGAGCTGCACCAGCACGGAGGCATTGCTGATCAGGGAAATAAAGGAAAGATCTTGTGTAACGGTCATCGGTTGTTCGGATGCTTAGAGTGGATGATGCGGCATTGCTTGAGGGGCGCCGGCTGGAATTTTTATGTGGGAAGCGACTCTTTGTTTTTTATGCGTTCCAATACCTCTTCCGGTATCGGGCTTGGACGGAGCGTCTCGGTATCCACGCAGCCGACCTTGATGCGCCCGCTGGTGAGCAACTGCGGCTGCCCACCATTGATGCGCCAAGCCTCCTGTATGAACTGTACCGAAGCGCGTCCTAGCCTTTCGACAACGACGGAGAGTTTCAGTTCATCATCTAATTTCGCAGGAGCATGATAATCGACCGCAGTGCTTTTGACGACGAACATCACGCGATGCGATTCTGCCAACAGTTGTTGGCCGATGCCGGCGGCGCGCAGCCACTCGGTGCGGGCGCGCTCGAAAAATTTCAGGTAGTTTGCATAAAACACCACACCGCCGGTATCGGTGTCTTCGTAATACACCCGGACATGCCAGGCAAAGTCGGAAGTCATATAAGAGAGTTTAGATATTGCGTTTGATGGCGAACGGCGAAAACCCCTGGCAGGTCGGCATCATCTCGATGTAATTAATATTCACATGCGCGGGCAGCGTCGCGATCCAGTACGCGGCTTCGGCAATGTCTTCAGCCCTGAGTGGCACTGTGCCTTCATAAACCCTTGCGGCAGCCGCGTCATTCTTTAGGCGCACATTGGAAAACTCGGTGCCGCCGCACAGCCCCGGGGCGATGTTGGTTGCGCGCACGCCGGTGCCGACCAGATCTGCCCGCAAGTTGTGGGTGAACTGATCGACAAATGCCTTGGTCGCGCCATAGACATTCCCACCCGGGTAAGGGTAGGTGCCGGCAACCGATCCGATGTTGATGATCATGCCGCTCCCGCGCGCGACCATGGCCGGCAGCAGCGCGCGCGTGATCGTGACCAGGCCCTTGCAATTGGTATCGATCATCGTTTCCCACTCATCGAGCGAGGCCTGATGCGCCGGTTCGATGCCGAGCGCAAGGCCGGCATTGTTGATGAGGATGTCGATGTCCGACCACTCCGTCGGCAGTGCGGCCAGGGCATCGGTGATCGACGCCTTGCTCCTCACATCCATCTCGATCGGCAGCAGCGCCGCGCCCAGTTCTGCGGCCAGTTTCTCAAGGCGATCCTTGCGTCGGCCGGTGGCGATCACTTTGTGGCCGGATTTTACGAATTTGCGCGCCATTTCGGCGCCAAAGCCGGACGTTGCACCTGTAACCAAGACGATCATCATGATTTCCTTTTTGTGAGAGAACGGGCCGGAGGAATAAGTGGCCGAAATTGTAGCCCAAAGGCGCTTTCCGCCGCAGCGCCATCCTTGCTGAATTCAAGTACCTATCTTACAATTTGATGCCATTTCGTCCCACGTAACTGGCGAAAAGCCGGCGGCAGAATGCCGGCGCAAGGTGGAAATCCACCGGGGAACGTGGGATATCTCTAGCCGTTCGCCTGGGCAGCCCAAATGGAATGCACGACTGAGGCTGCCTGTCATTTCCATCGGCCCTCATTCGATTTAGGCAAACCCACTTTGCACACTCAATCGATTGGAGTTTTCATGTTCGCAAAAGACCATACCATCGCCAAAGTCGATCCTGAACTTTGGTCTGCCATCCAGCAGGAAAACAAGCGCCAGCAGGACCACATCGAGCTGATCGCGTCCGAGAACTACACTTCGCCGGCCGTGATGGAAGCGCAGGGCTCTCAGCTCACCAACAAATACGCCGAAGGCTATCCGGGCAAGCGCTACTACGGCGGCTGTGAATATGTCGATATCGCCGAGACGCTGGCGATCAACCGCCTGAAGGAACTGTTCGGCGCGGAAGCCGCGAACGTGCAGCCGAACTCCGGCTCGCAGGCGAATCAGGGCGTGTTCTTCGCAATGCTGAAGCCGGGCGACACGATTATGGGCATGTCGCTGGCCGAAGGCGGCCACCTGACGCACGGCATGGCGCTAAACATGTCCGGCAAATGGTTCAACGTGGTGTCCTACGGTCTGAACGAGAAGGAAGAGATCGACTACGATGCGATGGAGCGTCTCGCGCACGAGAAAAAGCCGAAGCTGATCATCGCCGGCGCGTCTGCCTATGCGCTGCGAATCGATTTTGAGCGTATGTCCAAGGTCGCGAAGGCTGTCGGCGCCTATTTCATGGTCGATATGGCGCACTATGCCGGCCTGATCGCCGCCGGCGTCTATCCGAACCCGGTGCCGCACGCCGACTTCGTCACCTCGACCACGCACAAGTCGCTGCGCGGCCCGCGCGGCGGCGTGATCCTGATGAAGGCCGAGCATGAAAAGGCGATCAATTCCGCGATCTTCCCGGGCATCCAGGGCGGTCCGCTCATGCATGTGATCGCCGGCAAGGCGATCGCGTTCAAGGAGGCGCTGTCGCCGGAATTCAAGGCATACCAGCAGCAGGTGGTGAAGAACGCCGACGCGCTGGCGAAGGCTTTGATCGCGCGCGGTCTGCGCATCGTGTCCGGCCGCACTGAGTCACATGTGATGCTGGTCGATCTGCGCGCGAAAAAGATCACCGGCAAGGAAGCGGAAGCCATCCTCGGTTCCGCCCACATGACCTGCAACAAGAACGCGATTCCGAACGATCCAGAAAAACCCTTCGTCACTTCCGGTATCCGCCTCGGTAGCCCGGCGATGACCACGCGCGGTTTCAAGGAAGCGGAAGCGACCAAGGTCGGCAATCTAATCGCCGACGTGCTCGACAATCCGCATGATGCGGCGACCATCGAGCGCGTGAAGGCCGAAGTCAAGA
>JAEZVM010000007.1 GCA_023420795.1 Pseudomonadota bacterium | reverse complement strand
CGGCTGGAAGATGGATGAGGTGATTCCTTCCGCCGAAGTCGTGCGCCGCGTCAGCGCCGAGATGCCGCTGGAGGAAATCGAGCCGAACTATACCGGCGAAACCGCCGAACGCTGGCGCTATGCGGATGGCAGCGGCGAGATTGGAGTGATATCGAGCGTCACTCGCGCGTTCTGCCACGACTGCACGCGCGCCCGGTTATCGACCGAAGGCAAGCTGTTCACCTGCCTGTTCGCCACCGGTGGCCATGACCTGCGGGTACTGGTACGCAACGGGCACAGCGATGAAGAGATCTCCACCGTGATAGCGCATCTGTGGCGCGCCCGTGCGGACCGCTATTCTGAACTGCGCACCGCAAACACGCCGGATACCGGGCAGGCAATCAGAAAAGTCGAGATGTCGTATATCGGCGGATAGAGCCCGGGCCGGTTTTAACCGGAGTGCGGCCCGGTATTGAAGTTACAGTTCAGGCGCCAGATCGCTTGTCTCGGCGGCCTTGGGTACGGCAAGCACCTTGTCAATCCGCTTGCCGTCGAGATCGACGATCTCGAAGGTCCATTCCTCCCATTCGCAGCGATCCGCGGTTTGCGGCAGCCGGCCCATGAGCAGCAGCAGCATTCCACTCAGCGTGTTGTAACGACCCCGTTCCTCTTCGGGAACGACTTTCAGGCTAAGGCGATCCTTCAGCTCCGGCACCGGAATCAATCCATCCAGCAGCCAGGATCCATCCTCGCGCTGCACCGCCCATGAGTCTTCGGCGCGGTGCGTCTTGAACTCGCCGGTAATGGCTTCCATCACATCCTGCAGCGTAACGATACCCTGCACTTCGCCATATTCATCGACAATGAAGGCGAGCTTCACACCGGAATTCTTGAAGTTCTCCAGCAGCTCCATGCCAGTCAAGGACTCGGGAAGGAAGACCGCTGGCTGCAGGTTTTCAATCAGGCTGGGGGTTTCGCCGTGCAGTGTCTGTGCCAGCCATTGGCGTGCATTCGCGACGCCGAGTACCTCATCCCAACCGCCGCGAACCACCGGAAAGCGTGAATGATCGCTACTTTCGAATCGCTTGAGGTTTTCCTCCATCGGCTCGTTCACATCGAAATACACAATTTCGCTGCGAGGAACCATCAGCGACGCAATCTGGCGATCATCCAAGCGGAAGACATTGCGCACCATCTGGTGTTCATGCTGCTCGATCACGCCGGCGCTCGAGCCTTCGGCCAGCATCAGGTGGATCTCTTCCTGGGTCACGCTCGGCTCGCTGCGCTCCGTGACGCCGAAGGTACGCAACACCAGCTGCGTGGAGCCCGACAGCAGTTTGACGAAGGGCTTGGTAATCGCCGCCAGCCAAAGCATCGGGCGGGCCACGATACGGGCGATCGGTTCCGGGCTGATCTGCCCGATCCGCTTCGGTACCAGTTCGCCGAGGACGATCGTGAAATACGTGATGCTGACGACCACCAGACCCGTCGCCAGGTACTCCGACCAGGACGCATCGACGCCGACGCGCTGCAGCCAGAGGCTGAACGGCTGCGCGAGAGTCGCTTCACCGACGATACCGTTCAGCACACCGATCGAGGTGATGCCGATCTGTACAGTGGAAAGGAAACGGTTCGGATCATCGCCGAGCCGGATCGCCGCACCGGCAGCGGTGTCGCCCTCATCCGCCAGCCGTTGCAGCCGCGCCTTGCGCGCGGTGACCAGCGCGATTTCCGACATCGCAAAAACGCCGTTAAGCAAAATCAGGCCAAGTAATATCGCAATTTCCATATTTCACGCCCTCTCGGGCGCCGTGTGTATCAATCAATCGTGTGCCGCCGGTTTCAGCCAAGGCGGTCACGACGAGAACTTATCATAAATGCAGCGCGTTTCCAGAAAACGGCACTTGCTGCCAACAGGTATGGCTAATCTTCGCTCGCGTCGGAGGCATCCGTTCCCAGCAGCAGCCGGGCAGTCTCGGAAGGCAGGGCCTCGACCGACTTCAGCTTGCGCGTCATCTGGCGGGTGCGGGTTTCGGCCTGCTCGATGTTCTTTGCGGCACGCTCCAGCGTATTCTTGGTTGCAGCCAGCACGTCACCGAATTTACCGAACTCTGTCTTGACCGCGCCGAGCACCTGCCAGACTTCCGACGACCGCTTCTCCAGCGCCAGCGTACGGAAGCCCATCTGCAGGCTGTTGAGCAATGCCGACAAGGTGGATGGACCGGCGATGCTGACGCGGCAGGTCCGCTGCAGCTCATCCGCCAAGCCAGGGCGGCGCACGACTTCCGCATACAGGCCTTCTGTCGGCAGGAATAGGATCGCAAAATCCGTCGTCAGCGGCGGCGACAGATATTTTTCGGCGATGGTCTTTGCTTCCAGCCGCACGGCGCGCTCCAGTTCGCGGCCGGCTGCGGCCACGCCGTCGGCATCAGCCGTCTCGGCCGCTTCCGCCAGCCGCTCGTACTGCTCCTTCGGGAACTTGGCGTCGATCGGCATCCAGACAGGCCGTTCGCCCTCCTCCTGTCCCGGCAGCTTGATCGCGAACTCGACGCGCTCGCCGGAAGCCGGAACGGTCTCCACATTCTTTGCATACTGGTCAGGCGTGAGCACCTGTTCGAGCAGCATCTCCAGTTGCACCTCGCCCCAGGTGCCGCGCGTCTTCACATTGGTCAGCACCCGCTTCAGATCGCCGACGCCGATTGCCAGCTGCTGCATCTCTCCCAGCCCCTGATGCACCTTCTCCAGCCGGTCGGAGACCAGCTTGAAGGATTCGCCGAGGCGCTGCTCCAGTGTCGCATGCAGCTTTTCATCGACTGTCCTGCGCATCTCTTCGAGGCGCGCGCCGTTATCGGTCTGCAGATCCCTAATCTTTGCTTCCAGCGTCGAACGAACTTCCGCCATGCGCTGCGCGTTCGATTCCGTCAATGTCGATAGCGACTGGTTCAACGTATCACCGAAGCGCTTGAGCGCACCGGCCTGTTCTTCGCGTCCCGTCTGCGCCTGCGAGGCGATCGCCTGACGCATCGATTCGAGTTGCTGCGCATTGGCTTCGTTGAGTTTGGCCAGTTGCTGCGCGAAGCTATCGATCTGATTGTTCTGTATGGTTGCCACGCTTGTCAGCTGCGCTGCCAGCGCCTGCTGGAATTGCACGAAATTGCCGCCCAGTTCCTGGCGCGTGCTTTGCGCGCTGGCCTGGACCTGATTGCGCAGTTCGCGCTCGATGCGCTCGCCGGTTTCCTGCTGATGCCGCTGCAAAGCCTCCTGCAGTTGCAACAACGGCGAGGAAGCATCGGAAGCGTTTCGATTGCGCAGCAACAGAAGGATCTGCAGAACAAGGACGACTGCGAGAAGCAGAAGAATGATGATGTCGGTCGTATTCATGAGTGATTGTGACGACGGCGCTCGGCCCGTATGGTCAGCCAGCCTTGTTGCGCATCCAGTCGGCTGTCTGGAAGAACGACTGCGTCAGGCGTTCGCGTATTTCATCGGGCAACCCGACGTCCCGCATTGCCCACGCCATGCAGTGCAGCCATTGATCGCGCTCGTCGGTGGCGATTGCGTAAGGCAGATGGCGGGCACGCAGACGAGGATGCCCATATCGTTCGACATACATGTCCGGGCCGCCGGTCCATCCGCACAGGAACCAGTAGAGCTTGTCGCGCGAAGTGTCCAGCGGCGTCGGATGCATCGCCCGTATGCCGGCAAACTCCGGCTCCAGTTCCATCAGGTCGTAAAAGCGATCAACCAGCTCGCGCAGTCTTGCAGCACCGCCGATCGATTCAAAGAGCGTTGGCTGAGGTGATTCTTCAGTTGTCATACGCCAAATGATAACGCATCGTATGTTTGCCCGGGAACATGTTGTCTATGCATACATTCGTTGCCTGTAGAACCATGTGACTACCTTCCTCACTATCTAAAAA
>JAEZVM010000357.1 GCA_023420795.1 Pseudomonadota bacterium | reverse complement strand
CCTGCTCCTTGGCGAAACGCGTCACCACTTCGGCGGGCTCGCCGACAAACAGGTGATGCTGATAAGCGACGCCGGCTGCATCCAGCATCTCTCTCGCAGGCGCGAGAATTTTCATGCCCTCTTCCTGGTGGTACTGCTTGATCTGCGCCGCATCGACAAAGCTGCTGACGCTGCCGTGCATCGGGTACTGCACATTCACCAGATGGATCCGGTGATCGCCCTTGGCCGCCGAAGCGAGCTTGATCACATGCGCGACGGCGTGCAGGGAGGTTTCCGACCCATCAATGGCAACCAATAGTTTCAGCATCGCTGTTCTCCGAAATATTGAATTAATTACTTACCGTGTTCGGCCGATTGCTTCTGCGCCGCCAGATCTTCCAGCGCGACTTCGCGCTTGGCTTCCATCCGCGCGGCCAGCCACTTGCCGACCACGACAACGAGAATGGCGCCAATCGCCGGGCCGATCCACTTGGCAGCCGGCACGTTGGCCTGGAACCAGTCGGCCGAAGCGACATCGCTGACCACCATGCCGCCGGCGATCCAGCCGAGCAGCGCGCCACCGAGGACGATCACGACGGGGAAGCGGTCCATCAGCTTGATGACGAGCTGGCTGCCCAGCATGATGATCGGGATGCTCAACAGCAGGCCGAAGACGATCAGAAATTTGCTGTCGCCCGCAGCGCCGGCAATCGCGATCACATTGTCGAGGCTCATCACCGCATCGGCGACGATGATGGTCTTGATCGCGGCGGCCAGCGTTGCGCCGGCTTCGATGTTGTGACCGCCCTCGTCGTGTTCCGGCAACAGCAGCTTGATGCCAATCCAAAGCAGTAGCGCCGCGCCGACCAGCTTCAGATACGGCACCGCCAGCAGCGTCACCGCGAACAGGATCAGCACTACGCGCAGGCCAACCGCACCAGCCATGCCCCACAGGATGCCGAGCTTGCGCTGCCGTTCGGGCAGGCGGCGGCAGGCCAGGCCGATGACGACCGCATTGTCGCCACCGAGGACGACATCGATGGCGACGATCTGCAAGATCGCCACCCAGAACTGTGGATTACCGAAGTCCATGATTATCTAGTGATCTGAAATGGGTTGAAGAATGCACGAAACGAGATGAGCATCGCCGCAAGGAAAGCTGGCCGAAAAATCGGCTTTTCACTCTCCTTAACATGCGGATCGAAGCAAATGGCGTGCACACGGAATTGCACGATTATGCAGCAAGCCGGCTTGTGAAACCAACATCTGCAAATCGTATTTACCCGGCGCGCAATTATTGCCGCTCCGAATACCTGTGGCAATTGTGGAAAGCCGAATGGTTGATTCGCAAATACCTGAGCTTCCCGAAATATCTTCACCACAATGAAACAGGCCACCGGCATCCGGCGTGCGGATGGCGGTGGCCTGCTGATGCATTATTCAACTAGAGCCGATCAGACACCCTCGAGCTTGATGCCCTGCTTCTTGATCAGGTTACGTGCCTTTTCCAGCTCATGCTTGATTTCGGCTGCATGTTCCGCAGGCGAATTGGCAGCCGGTTCGGCGCCGCTGGTCTTCAGACGCTCCTTCACTTCCGGCATCTGCAATACCTTGGCAGCGGCGGCATTGATCTTCTTGACGATGTCATCCGGAGTCTTGGCCGGTGCAACGAGACCGTACCAGGCCGGATCGTTCACCTGCTTCAGGCCGAGTTCGGCGAAGGTCGGCACGTTCGGCAGCGCTTCCAGACGCTGCGGCCAGGCGATCGCCAGCGGGCGCAGTTTGTTGGCCTGGATGTGCGACATCGACGACGGCAGGTTATCGAACATCATGTCCACCTGGCCGCCGAGCAGATCGTTCAGCGCCGGACCGGCGCCGCGATACGGAACGTGCAAGATGAATGTGCCGGTGGATACCTTGAACTGCTCGCCCACCATGTGCTGGATGCTGCAGGTGCCGGAAGTCGCATAACTGAACTTGCCAGGATTCTTCTTCACATGGTCAAGGAACTGCTTGAAATCCTGCGCCGGGAATTTCGGATTCACCGTCAGCACGTTCGGCGTGCGCGCCATATTGGTGATCGGAACGAAGTCGGCGACCGGGTCATAGCCCAGCTTCGGATTACAGGCGGCATTGACCGCATGCGTGGAAATGGTCGATACACCGAGGGTGTAGCCATCCGGCTCCGCCTTGGCAACTGCCGCCGCGCCGATGCTGCCACCGCCGCCGCCTCGATTCTCGATCACCACTGGCTGGCCGAGTTCCTTGCCCAGCTTGTCGCCAACGATGCGCGCGACGATATCGGTGGTGCCACCCGGCGCAAACGGAACGATCAGCCGGATCGGTTTGGAAGGATAAGTCTGAGCTTGCGCGGATGCCGCGAAAGCGAGGCCCGATACGAGCGCCAACAGCAGTTTATTCAGTTTCATGTCTTCTCCTCGTTGATCGATTGCCGTGACTGACGATGAGCCTGTCATGGGCAACCTGTTTTGCAAAAGCGCAAAAATTATAGCGTTTTGACTACTTTTACGTTTTGGCCGGCTGTGTGCCTGTTTTTATTTGCGCGTATAGGCAAGCGCCTCGCGGTTGACTGCAGCGATCAAATCCTTGCCGATCCTGCTCTCCATTTCCTTCTGTACCGGTGCGAGCGCCCTGCGCCATTCTTCGCGCTCCTTGTCGGACAAGGTATACACGATGGTCTTGCCCGACTTCCTGATTGCTTCGAGCGCCGCGTCGTTTTCCTGCTGCGCGATCGCATTGGCGTAGCGGGTCGCCTCTTTCATCGCATCTTCCAGATCGTCACGAATTCCCGACGGCAGCCCTTCCCAGAACTTCTTGTTGACGATCACCGCATAGCCGAGATAGCCGTGATTGGACAGCGTCAGATGGCGCTGCAGTTCATGCATCCTCTGCGTATAGAAGTTCGACGGCGGATTCTCGGTGCCGTCCACGACGCCGCTCTGCAGCGCCTGATAAACCTCGCCGAAACCCAGCACCTGTGGGCTGGCGCCGAGCGCGCGCATCTGCGCCTCCAGCACCTTGGACGGCTGGACTCGCATCTTCTGGCCGCGGAAATCGGACAGGTTGCGCAAGGGCTTGGTGGAGGACATCACCTTGAAGCCATTGTCCCAATAGGCCAGGCCGGTGATGCCCTTCGATTCCAGCTTCTTCAGCAGGCCCTGGCCGATCGGGCCTTCGGTGACGCGGTACAGCACTTCCTTGTTCGGAAAGATGTAAGGCAGGTCGAACACCTCGAACTCGCGGATGCCGAGCGGGCCGAATTTCGCCAGCGATGGCGCCAGCATCTGTACCGCGCCCAGCTGCAGCGCCTCCAGCTCTTCCCTGTCCTTGTACAACTGGCTGTTCGGATACACATCCACCCGGACGCGGCCGCTGGTGGCTTTTTCCGCGAGCTGCTTGAATCGTTCGGCCGCCTTGCCCTTGGGCGTATCGCTGGCGACCACATGGCTGAACTTGATGACGATCGGTTCCTGCGCCTGCGTGCCGACGACCGGGATGGCCGCGAGGAGCGCAAAAATCAATGCTGCAAATCTCATGGAGGGTCCGTGTTGTGAAAGCATTTGTTGAACCATTGTCATGGCCTGCCCCCTCGGGCAACAAGTGTGGTTATCCACAATCCGCATATCGCAATTGTTTCCTGATGTTTCAACATTGAAACACCGCTGTAGGATGCGCGCCGGCAGTCATATACACTAGGCGTGTCATAGATATACCCGGCATCATGTCGAAAAAATCATTTGCATTCAGTTTTCGTCCAGCCGGCCGCCGGCGCATCTGGCACTGGCTGGTTCCGATGCTGCTGGTATTGCTGTTCGTCTCAACACTCTTGTGGCTGCCGTGGCAGGCGCAGCAGATGGAAGCGACCGAGCGCCAGGAACAGTTGATCGCCGATACCTTGTGGGTCGAGCAGACCATCCGCTTCCAGCTGGAGCGCAACGAAGACAGCATCCGCCTGATCGGCAATGAAATCAGCGCCGGCTACCTTTCCGGCAAGCGCCTGCAGGACCGGCTTGCCGTCCTGATCCGGAACAACCGCGAGCTGGAGCGCATCATCTGGCTCGATGCCGCAGGCAAGACCGTGATCGCCACCGACGACTCGTCGCTGTCCCTGACCGATTTCTCCGCGCCGTCGCGGCTGACCGCGGAACGCGCGCGCGCCACCAAGACGCCGCAATACAGCCAGCCTGCACCGCCGCCCGGACTGAGCGGCCCGATGCTGATGGATTACTACGTGCCGCTCTTCCTCGGCGAGCAGTACATAGGCAGCCTGGTTGCCAGCTATTCGGTCGCGAGCATCCTCGATGAAATGGTGCCGTGGTGGTTCGCACAGGACAACGAAATTCTGCTGACCGACGGCGACGACAATGTGATCGCCAAGCGCGCCGCCGGCGGCCCCGGCCGCAATGTATATACACACCGGCGCGCACTCGAGCTGCCGTATGCGACGGTGATGTTGCGCACCAATAGCGTCAAGAGCGAACCAAAGCTGCTGCCGAACCTGCTTGTGGGCTCGGTGATCGCGCTGTCGATCGGCCTGCTGTGGAGCCTGGGCGCACTGTGGCGCGACATCAACCGGCGGCTGGCGGCCGAAGGCGCGCTGCGCGAGCAGGTGGCGTTTCGCACCGCAATGGAGAATTCGCTGATGACCGGCCTGCGCGCACGCGACCTCGAAGGCCGCATCACTTATGTGAATCCGGCCTTCTGTGCAATGGTCGGCATTCCGGCCGAAGATCTCGTCGGCAAGCGCCCCCCAATGCCGTACTGGGCGCCGGAGGCGATGGATGAATACCAGCAGCGCTTCACGCAGGTGCTGGCCGGGACAGTGACGCCGCAGTACGAAACGGTGTTTCAGCGCTCCAGCGGCGAACGCTTCCCGGTGCTGATCTTCGAATCGCCTCTGGTCGATGACAGCGGCCGGCAGACCGGCTGGATGGGTTCGATCCTCGACATCTCCGACCGCAAGCGGGTGGAAGACCTGAACCAGCGCCAGCAGGAAAAGCTGCAGTCGAGCGCCCGCCTCGCCACGATGGGCGAAATCGCATCGACGCTGGCGCATGAGCTGAACCAGCCGCTGGCGGCAATCTCCAGCTATACCGCCGGCGCGCTCAACATGATCGACCGTAGCGTGGAGCAGGAAAAGGATATGGATCTCACGCTGCTGCGGCCGGCGCTGGAAAAGGCGAGCGCACAGGCGCAGCGTGCCGGTCAGATCATCCGCAGCGTGCATACCTTCGTGAAGCGGCGCGATCCCAGCCGCGAGCAGATCACCATCGAATCGCTGATCGACAATGTGATCCCGCTGGTCGAACTGCAAGCGCGCCAGTTCTTCGTCGCCACGCAGGTGCATATCGCGCCGGGCATGCCGGGCGTGCGTGCCGACCGTGTGATGCTGGAACAGGTGCTGCTCAACCTGACCCGCAACGGCATCGAGGCGATGCAGAACGTGCCGCCGGAACGCCGCATCCTGCGCATCGTAGCAGAGCTCGATGGTGAATCTACGAACCGGCGAAGCGTCGTGGTATCGGTGATCGACCAGGGGCACGGCATTCCGGGGGAAGTCGCGCAGCGATTGTTCTCGCCGTTTTTCTCGACCAAGGCCGAGGGCATGGGTATGGGCCTGAACATCTGCCGCACCGCCGTCGAGTTCCACGGCGGGACGCTCACCCATGCCACGAATCCGGTAGGTGGCACGATTTTCCGTTTTTCTTTGCCAGTGCAGCCTGAAAAGGTAGCGGAAGCGGCCGTAATCGAAGCAAAATAGCGGCTGAAAAATTTAACGCTCAACAACTTAACAGTCTGTCAAAGTTCCGGCAACTCAATGCAACCTGCCGGATCAAGGAAACCGAATGCTGCACATAGTCGATGACGAAGAAGTAATCCGAGACTCGCTCACATGGCTGGCGCAGTCGCGCGGCATCACTGCCATCGCCTATGAGAGCGGCGCAGCCTTTCTCCGGATGCTGGAAGGTGCGGCCGGATTCGACCCGCAGGGCGACTGCGTGCTGCTCGATGTGCGCATGCCCGACATCAGCGGCTCCACCCTGTTCGACTTGCTCGCGACGCGCGGCCTCACCCGGCGCCTGCCGGTGATCTTCCTGACCGGCCATGGCGATGTGCCGATGGCAGTCGATACCTTGAAGCGCGGGGCGTTCGACTTTTTCGAAAAACCGTTCAACGACAACAAGCTGATGGACCGGGTGCAAGAAGCGCTGACCGCATCCCGCGACGCCGGCGCCGACGCGGAAATACATACGCGGCTGTCATCGTTGTCGATCCGCGAGCGCGAAGTGCTCGACCTTATCCTGGCCGGGAAAATGAACAAGGTAATCGCGGACGAGCTCGGCATCAGCATGCGCACCGTCGAAGTGCATCGCGCGCATATCTTCGACAAGATGAACGTGAAGACGGCGGTGGAACTGGCGCGCCTGCTGAAGTAGTCAGCGCAAAAAAGCGAACGCCGGTAACATTCCGGTCTTGTTTCCTCGCATCACTTCGCCGCTCGATGTCCATCGCCACCATTCTCTTCCCCGATTTCGCGCTCATCCTGCTCGGCTTCCTGCTGATGCGCTTCACCGATTGGGGACCGCAGTTCTGGAGCGGCCTGGAAAAGCTGATCTACTATTTCCTGTTCCCGGCGCTGCTGTTTTATTCCACCGCGCGCACGCCCTTCGATTTCGGCAGCACCGGCAGAATGCTGCAGGTCGCGCTTGCCGCCGTTGCCGGCGGCATTGCGCTGGGCTGGCTGGCGAAGCTGCTATTTCGCGGGCCGCCGATGGTGTTCGAGTCCGGCGTACAGACCGCTTTCCGCTTCAACTCCTATATCGCGCTGGCGATCGCCTCGCGCCTCGCCGGCGAACAGGGCACGTCCCTCATGGCGCTGATCATCGGCTTTGCGGTCCCGGTCTGCAACATGGCGGCAGTGCATGCGCTGGTGCATCGGAGCGGCGGCCTAGTGCAGGAGCTGGCAAAGAATCCGCTGCTGGTGGCGACCGCCTCCGGCATGGCGTTCAACCTGCTCGGCTTTCATCTGCCGGAGATCGTCGGCGCGACGCTGTCGCGCATGGCGAATGCATCGATCGC
>JAEZVM010000324.1 GCA_023420795.1 Pseudomonadota bacterium | reverse complement strand
TGGAAGGACTATCAGGCGACCGGCGCGATCTGCGGCATCGCATTGCCGCCGGGCCTGCGCCAGGCAGACAAGCTGGCTACCCCGATCTTCACGCCGGCGGCCAAGGCCGACATCGGCGAGCATGACGAGAACATCAGCTTCGCCGAAATGGAAAACCGCATCGGTAAGGAACTGGCCGCAAAGATGCGCGACGTCAGCATCACGCTGTACCAGACCGCCGCCGACTATGCGGCCACGCGCGGCATCATCATTGCCGACACCAAGTTCGAATTCGGCCTCGATGACAACGGCACGTTGCACCTGATGGATGAAGTGCTGACTGCAGATTCGTCGCGCTTCTGGCCGGCGGATTCCTATGCACCCGGCATGTCGCCGCCGTCTTTTGACAAGCAGTTCGTGCGCGATTATCTGGAAACGCTGAAGGACTGGAACAAGACCGCGCCGGCGCCCGCACTGCCGGCCGATGTGATCGAGAAGACCGGTGCGAAATACCGCGAGGCGCTGCAGCGTCTGACTGGCGAGGCTCTGAGGGACTGACATGAGCGCATCGGAAAAGCCGCTGGTAGGCGTGATCATGGGGTCGTCTTCCGACTGGGAGGTGATGCGGCATGCGGTCGCGATGTTGAAGGATTTCGGCGTGCCGCACGAGGCGCGCGTGATTTCCGCGCATCGCATGCCGGACCAGATGTTCGAATACGCGGAATCGGCGCGCGAGCGCGGTCTGCGCGCAATTATCGCCGGCGCCGGCGGTGCGGCGCACCTGCCCGGCATGGTGGCAGCGAAGACCATTGTGCCGGTACTCGGCGTGCCGGTGCCGTCGAAATATCTGCGCGGCGAGGATTCGCTGTTGTCGATCGTGCAGATGCCGAAGGGGATTCCGGTCTCCACCTTTGCGATCGGCGAAGCGGGCGCTGCCAATGCAGCTCTGACCGCGATTGCGATCCTCTCGATCACTGACGACCAACTGGCCGCACGCCTGCAGGAATTCCGCGCCAAGCAGACGCAAGCCGCACAAGCAATGGCATTACCCGCATGAGCAGTGAGCGTTCCCCCTTTGTTCCTTCCGCAGCGCCGGCAACCTGGCTCGGCGTGATGGGCGGCGGTCAGTTGGGCCGTATGTTCGTGCATGCCGCGCAAAAAATGGGCTACAAGGTCGCGGTGCTGGAACCGGCAAGCGACTGCCCGGCGGGTCATGCGGCCGACCATCTGCTATGTGCCGATTACACCGACGAGTCGGCACTGACCGAGCTGGCTGCGCAATGCGTCGCAGTGACGACCGAATTCGAGAATGTGCCGGCACAAAGCTTGGCTTTTCTGGCCGAGCGCACCTTCGTCGCGCCGGCCGCCGCGTGCGTGTCGGTCGCGCAGGACCGTATCGAGGAAAAGCGCTTCTTTACCGATTGCGCGCCTGCTTCCGGCGTGCTGCCCGCGCCGTATAAGATCATCGAATCGGTGGACGATATTGAGTCAATTCCGGAAGAGCTCTTCCCCGGCATCCTGAAAACCGCACGCCTCGGCTACGACGGCAAGGGGCAGGTGCGAGTGAAGTCGCGCGACGAAGTGCGCGTCGCATTCTCCGGCATGCAGGGCGTGACCTGCGTGCTGGAAAAGATGCTGCCGCTGGCCTACGAAATCTCGGTGCTGACCGCGCGCGGCGCGGATGGCCAGTCGGTGGTTTATCCGATCGCCGAGAACGTGCATCGCGACGGCATCCTGTTCACCACCACCGTCCCCGGTCCGAATGTCTGTCCGGAGTGCGCAAGCAAGGCACAGGCGGCCGCGCTAGCAATCGTCGCGCAGCTCGGCTATGTCGGTGTGCTGTGCATCGAATTCTTCGTGCTGCAGGACGGTTCGCTGGTCGTCAACGAAATGGCGCCGCGCCCGCACAACAGCGGCCACTATACGATCGACGCCTGTATCACCAGCCAGTTCGCGCAACAGGCGCGGGCGATGGCGCGTCTGCCGCTGGGCGAGGTGTGCCAGCATTCGCCGGCGGTCATGCTCAACATCCTCGGAGACGTCTGGTTTAAGGACGGCGATAACGAGCCGCGCGAGCCTGCATGGGACAAGGTGCTGGCGCTGCCCGGTGCCAACCTGCACTTGTACGGCAAGGACGACCCGCGGCGCGGACGCAAGATGGGACACGTGACCTTCGTCGCGCCGACGCTCGAACAGGCGCAGGCCAGCCTGCGCTCTGCCTGCGGCATCCTCGGGATCGCCGTCTGAACGGACTGACATGCCTGACGTGAACCCGGATACGGCCGCAATACAGGCGGCCGCGCACCAACTGGAGCAGGGCGAACTGGTCGCTTTCCCGACAGAGACGGTGTACGGCCTCGGTGCCGATGCAGAGAATCCGCAGGCTGTCGCGAAAATCTATGCCGCCAAGGGCCGGCCGTCGAATCATCCGGTCATCGTGCATCTCGCGCCTGAAGCGGACATTTCCTATTGGGCGCAAGCTATTCCCGCCGAGGCGCGCAAGCTGATCGATGCCTTCTGGCCCGGTCCGCTAACGCTGATCCTCAAGCGTGCCGCGCATATACCCGATACGGTATCCGGCGGACAGGATTCGATCGGCCTGCGTTGCCCGTCGCATCCGGTGGCGCAGGCTTTGCTGCGGGCATTCAAGCATGGCAAGGGCGGTGTGGCCGCACCGTCTGCCAACAAATTCGGCCATGTGAGTCCCACGACCGCACAGCATGTGCGCGACGAATTCGGCGATGGTCCGGAGAGCCCCCTAGCATGCATTCTCGATGGCGGCCAGAGCGAGGTCGGCATCGAATCGACGATCCTTGACCTGTCGCGCATGGCGAGTCATGGGCCGGTGCTGCTGCGGCCGGGCCATATCAGCGCAGCGCGCATTGCTGACGTTATCGGCGTCGAGCCGCGCATGCCAGATGCAGCAGCGCCGCGCGCCTCGGGGACGCTCGAAGCGCACTATGCGCCGAGCACACCGGTGGCACTGGTCGAGCCGGCGCAACTGGAAGAATCGCTGCAAAGGCTGGCTATCGCAAGTAGAAATGTTGCGCTGATACGGCGCTTGCAGCCCTTAATGACGGACGTGGACGCGCAACTCTGCCTGCCTGCTGATCCGGCCGGATATGCGCATGATCTGTACGCGGCATTGCGCGCGATGGATGGAGTTGGTGGCGATATCATCCTGGTCGAGGCGCTGCCCGTATCGAATGAGTGGCAAGGCGTCAACGATCGCCTGCGCCGCGCCGCGCATGATTCACGCGGCGTTCTGGAGCGGCTGCTGAACGTCAATCCCTAGTACTACTGCATTACAAGACAGTCCGCCCGCCGCGCTCTTGGCTTGAGATCCCGCGCGGCGCTCGGGATGACAAGCTCCGTTTTCAACGGCCTGCTTCATTTCTTTTCTATCGCGGGGAAGTGGAGACGAATTTCCCGCCATGGAAAACCAGCGCCGGCTGCGGTGCGACATCGCATCGCTCCACCTCGCCGACGAAGATCACATGATCGCCTTCCGGATAGCGGCTGCGATTATGGCATTCGAACCAGGCCGCAGCGCCCTTCAGTATCGGCAGGCCGGTATAAGACAAGTCGAAATCCACGCCATCGAACCGATTGTCGATGCGCATCGCAAAACGCTCGGCCAGCGCGGCCTGATCGCCTGACAGGATGTTAATCACATAGTGCGAATTTCCGGTGAACACCGGCAGGCTGCTCGCGCCCTGCGAGAGGCTCCAGAGTACCAGCGGAGGATCGAGGGAGACGGAATTGAATGAGCTGGCGGTCAGGCCGAGAAAGCTTCCGTCGGGCAGCCGCGTTGTAATCACCGTGACGCCGGTGGCGAACTGGGACAACGCATTGCGGAAATGGCGAGTGTCGAACTCCGGCGGGCCGGCGCTTGTTGACTGCATGAACATCGGGAATCCTGAAAATTTTTTCAATTATGCCGAAAAAGCAGCAGCCCCGTAGTCTTCAGCGTATCGCAATACAGAGGAAACAAAATGCTGTTTTAATACGACAGATTATTGATTGCATTTCATGCATGCGGATAGGCATCCGTATTTCTTTGCGCTAAAGTCGTGTCATAACGGAATGGAGAGCGCCATGGCTACCGAAACGGCAACACTCGGCGGAGGATGCTTCTGGTGTCTGGAAGCCGTCTATCAGGAGCTCAAGGGAGTGCAGCATGTGGAGTCCGGCTACACCGGCGGACATGTGGCGCACCCGACTTATGAGCAGGTATGCGACGGCACCACCGGACATGCGGAGGTGGTACGCGTGGAATTCGATCCGGCGGTCGTCAGCTATCGCGAGATTCTGGAAATCTTCTTCACGATACACGACCCCACTACGCCGAACCGGCAGGGCAACGATGTCGGCACGCAGTATCGTTCCGCGATTTTCTACCACTCGCCGGAGCAGGAAGAAACCGCAAGACAGGTGATCGCCTGCATGGCGAACGTGTGGGATGCGCCCATCGTGACGGAACTTAATCCGGTACAGGCGTATTACGAGGCGGAGGATTATCACCAGAATTATTTCCGCCAGCATCCGCTGCAAGGCTACTGTGCGTTCGTCGTCGCACCGAAGCTTGCGAAATTCAGGAATGTCTTCGCGGACAAGGTCAATGCGGCGGGCTGAGGAACATCATGAGTACTGTATTTTCAAGGATCATTCGCGGCGAACTGCCGAG
>JAEZVM010000216.1 GCA_023420795.1 Pseudomonadota bacterium | reverse complement strand
GCGTTGGCGCGACCGGCCTGCTGGACAGATTGTCGAGGTAGGTGCCGGCTCGCTGTGCGGCATTTTCAAGCAGCGTATTCATTTTCTTCATCGCCTCGTCGGTTTCAGTAAATGCCGGGTGGTTCAGCCGCGTGTTTCCTGTACTTCCTTATGTTCTCGTACTGCTGTCTCACAAAGCTGGTGCTTGCCATCCCGAGCACAGCTAGGGATCTCAACTCGTAATGGATGCGTGGACAAATGAGATCCCTCACTGCGCTCGGGATGACGAGTGCGTGGCAAGTGCATCGTTTTATGACGCAGTAGCACCAGGGCGCGAATGGCTGCGATGTGACCGTACTGCTAACCTAGCCTAGGCGACAGCCGGCTGCGTGGCGGCAAAAGTTGGACGGCCGTTTGTCGGCTATCAAACTTCTTCGATACACGTCACGGCGTCCCTGTCGTTAAACGCGACGGAAAAACGCACAAGGAAAAAACAGAAAGGGGCATGAATCATCATGCCCCTGCTATCACTGCGATGCAGTCGGATTCCGGGGAAAGCGATCGCCTTCCCCGGCTGCCGGCATCAATAGAAGGTCGGGAACATCTTCACCCATCCATCGCCTTGCGAGTTGGTGCTGTGGCTGTCGTTCGAGGCGTACTGGGTCGCGTAGGAATCGACCTGGATGTTGGCCGGGCCGCCGAAGTACGAGCCGTTGCCGACAGTGACCGGCGCAAACAGCGCCTGCGTGTTGAGCTGGCTGGTGCCGTTGGCCTGGTTGGCCAGGCCGCCGCGCACGGATGACATTGCCTTGCGGTCGAGTTCTGCGGTAACGGACAGGTCTTTGATGGTCAGAGCGGATTTCATTGCGGTTCTCCTGAATTGAAATTGGATGCGTTGCTTGAATGTGTTCGTGATCGTTCGGTTGATATCAGCAGTACTCGGGAGCAGCCTTGCCTCAGTCATAGCCCTGCGAGTTGGAGCTGTGGCTGTAGTTCGAGGCGTATTGCGTCGGCATCGAATCGACCTGGATGATGACCGGTGCGTTGCCGCCGAAGCAGGCGCCGTTGGCGACCGAGACCGGCGCGAACATCGTTTGCGTGTTTGCCTGGCTGGTGCCGTTGGCCTGGTTGGCCAGACCGCCGCGTACGGACGACATTGCCTTGCGATCGAGTTCTTCGGTGACGGACAGGTCTTTGATGGTCAGAGTGGATTGCATTTTGATTCTCCTGGAAGTTGGGTTGGTTGGTGAGCTGTTTTGTCGGGCTCGACAGACATATCGCAGGGACTGTGCCAGCCCGCGCGAATTTGCGGTGCATGCGTCGCAAGTTGTTGAAAAATATGAGAAATATGTGAATTTGGCGGAGGCGGCGTGTGCCAGGGGAGTCGCATTGCAGTTGAGCTGCTGGCGGGTGAAATCCAACACTTCGCTGCATCGGTGTATGCCGGAAGAAGACAGATGCCGGCTTCATCGTCATGAGCTTCCTCAAGCGGATCAGGGAATCGCGCTGATAAAGTCGTTGACCACTGTTGAGCGCCATGTGCGTCTGGCAGCACTGAAAATTCAATAACGACGAAGGGTGATCTTATGCAAGCACGATTCAAGATACTGGCCGTGGCGGCAATGCTGTCGCTGTGCGGCGTGGCGCAGGCGCAAGGAGATACGCAGGCTGCGCTGACCATTCCGATGAAGATGGTCGATGAAAAGGGTGTCGGCGCGTCGGTTGGCCAGGTGGCAGTAATCGAGACGAAATACGGCCTCGTGTTCAAACCGACTCTGACCGGACTGCCGGCGGGAATGCACGGCTTCCATGTGCATGAAAACCCGGCATGCGAGCCGAAGGAGCAGAACGGGAAGATGACGCCTGCACTGGCGGCGGGCGGGCATTACGATCCGGCCGCGGCCAAGCGCCACGGCCTGCCGTGGGGCGACGGCCATCTCGGCGATCTGCCGCCACTGTTCGTCGATGCGTCCGGGAACGCGAACAATCCGGTACTGGCGCCGCGGCTCAAGCTGGCCGACCTGAAGGGGCGCTCGCTGATGGTTCATGCCGGCGGGGACAATCATGCCGACCAGCCCGCGCCATTGGGCGGCGGCGGAGCGCGCATTGCCTGCGGCGTTATCCAGTAAGCAGAAAATCTCTGCGGGGCAGCTTGTGCCTGCCCCAACAAAAAACGCCGCTCTTTGGAAGCGGCGTTTTTGTTTTATCCGGACACTATGCGGAAGGCGTTTTCCTGCTTCCCAGCGGCCTGTGTGAAAAACCGGCCGGGTAGTTGACGATGCGGTTGCTGCGGGACGTGTTTTGCACCGGGAATGCCTGACGGCCTGGAGTACGTGAGCCGCCGGTGATCGCCACCATTGCCTGGCGATCGAGGTCAACGCTTTCGGTTAAATCCTTGATGACGATGTTGGCCATGATCTGATCCTTTTGAAAACGGGAAAAGGGACATGCGTGGCATGTCCCTGAAGCTTTGATCCATTTGACATCCGGCGGCGCGAAACGTTGCCGCCGCCGGAGCATCTGCATTGATCAATAAAAGACCGGGAACATCTTTTCCCATTCGCCGCCCTGCGAGTTCGAGCTGTGGCTGTAGTTCGAAGCGTACTGGACCGGCGTGGAATCAACCTGGATGTTCGCCGGGCCGCCGAAGTAGGAGCCGTTGCCGACGGTGACCGGCGCGAACAGCGCTTGCGTGTTCATCTGGCTGGTGCCGTTGGCCTGGTTGGCGAGGCCGCCGCGTACGGTGGACATTGCCTTGCGATCGAGTTCTTCGGTAACGGCCAGGTCTTTGATGATCAGTGTTTGCATTGCGATTCTCCTAAAAGTGGTTTGGGTTGGTAGTGAGCATTTCGTTGCGCTCGACAGAGGTATTGCAGGCACCGTGCCAGCATGATGGAGATAGCGGTGGAGAGATCGCAAGCCACTGAAAAATGTGGGAAAAATGATTTTCCGCGAGAGCGGTGCATCGCTCGCTCATAAATTTCATCGCTAGTGAATGACGGGTCCTGCCCAACATGTCGGCGCCTGCTGTTCGGTCAGATATAACAGCGCACGCCGGGCATGCGCATGAAGACGAGCGCGCCCAGAATACTGCTGCGCCGCCGTATTGAGCGGCGATAAGTGGACGGCAGACAAGTTGAATTTACGGATGCCTGTTTTGTC
>JAEZVM010000287.1 GCA_023420795.1 Pseudomonadota bacterium | reverse complement strand
GCGTATATGACTTGATTCCTGCCTGCTTGAGCTTGGACTGCAGCTCATCGACCTTTTCCTTGCTCGCAAGCGCAGCCACCTGGATCACGAATTTCCCGGATTTCTGGTCAGCTGCCTTCGGATCGGGCTTGCCTTCGAGGAGCGCCTTCGCGCGTGCGGCGTCGTCGGCCTTGTCTGCAGTGACTCCGGTCTTTGCGCTGGTCGGCTGTACCCCGACGCCCGACTTAACTGCGGCTTCGGTATCAGGCTTGGTAGTGTCCTTGGCTTTTGCCGGAGCTGGCGCAGGTTCCTTTTCTGCCTTCGTCTTTTCGACCGCCGGAACCGCATCTGCAACCGGCGGATCGATCACTTCCTCCTTCGGATCGAGAGAAGCGGCCTCCGACGTCTGCTGAGCGGAAGCGGTGCTGGCGGTGATCATCGGCGGCGCCTTGTCCTTGGAGGGGATCTGGATCGCGATATCGTCTGCCAGCGGTTTCGGCTCGGAGTCGAGTACCATCGGCAGCCCGAGCACTGCAGCCAGCACCAATGCGACCGCGCCGATCAGGCGACGGCGGGCGCGTTTCTTTTCCGGCAATACCGGATCGGTTGCTGCATTGCTCTGGCTGCTCTGCCGGCGTCTGGTGCGGCTGCGTACCGCCTTGGATTCTTCCTCGGCCCGCGAATAGAACGCGGCGTCATCGGAAGCGGATTCTTGCTTGTTTTTGCGAAGGAACGAGAACAAGCTCATGCGATAAAAATAAAATCCATCAGTGAGGTTTGACGCCGGACTTGAGAAAACGACATGTTTATCAAGACGGTTTCCCGGAGGCCGGCTTCCCGGATCTTATCGATTCCATCACGCCTGCAACGGTCAGGAAAGATCCGAAGACCGCAATTCTATCATTCTCCCCCGCCCTGCTTCTCGCGTTCGCAAACGCAGCCGCTGGCGAGTCGAAGGTCTGTATCGTGCGTTCGGCACCTGCGGTTGACTGCGGAACGATGCCCGCGTCGAGCAACTTCTGCTTCAGCAACTGTGAGCTTGCCGCGCGCGACAGCGGCAGGTCGGTCACGCACCAGTGATCGACACGATCCTTCAGATGCGCGATGACGCCGTCGATATCCTTGTCCTGCATCGCGCCGAAAACCGCGTAGGTGTAGGCATGAAAGCCCATGTTGTCGAGGTTCTGCGCCAGCGTCGCCGCCGCATGCGGATTGTGCGCGACATCCAGAACCACGCTGGGCCGACCGGGGAGCACCTGAAATCTGCCGGGCAACTCAACCATCACCAGTCCATTGCGCACTTCCTGCGCTCCCACCGGCAGGCGCTGGCGCAGTGCTTCCAGTGCCGCCAGTGCAGCCGATGCGTTCAGCAGCTGATTGGCGCCGCGCAGGCTCGGATACCCGAGGGAGTTGCGCCGCTGCCCGCGGCCGCCATAATTCCATTGCTGCTTGTCGCCCGAGTAGTTGTAGTCGTGGCCGAACAGCCACAAGTCCGCGCCTATCGCCTGCGCATGGTCGATCAGCGATTTCGGCGGCACCGGATCACCGCAGATCGCCGCACGCCCGGGACGGAAAATGCCGGCCTTTTCAAAACCGATCTGCTCGCGGGTGTCGCCAAGGTATTCGGTATGGTCGATATCGACGCTGGTGACGATTGCGACATCCGCATCGATCACGTTGACGGCATCCAGCCGCCCGCCCAGGCCGACTTCCAGAATCACCGCATCCAGTTTCGCTTCCGCAAACAGCCGCAGGATCGCCAGCGTGGTGAACTCGAAATAGGTCAGCGACACATCGCCACGCTGCGCCTCCACTGCCGCGAACTGTGCAACCAGCGCATCGTCGGAAGCAGGCTCGCCGTTGACGCGGGCGCGCTCGTTGAAGTTCAGCAGGTGCGGCGAGGTGTAAAGCCCGACGCGGTATCCGGCCTGCATCAGTATCGACTCCAGCATCGCACAGGTCGAGCCCTTGCCGTTGGTGCCACCGACGATGATCACCGGGCAGTCGAACTGAATGCCAAGGCGATCCTTAACCGTCGCAACGCGCTCCAGGCCCATATCGATCGCCTTCGGATGCATTGTCTCAAGCAGGGCCAGCCAATCGGGCAGTGTAGTGGGAAGGTTTTGCATGATGAGAAAAACAGAAGCAGAAATTAAAAAGCCCGGACTGCGAAAACGTCCGGGCTTACTGTGTTACGTCGCTGCTTATGCTACCACTTCGGCAGACTGGTTTTGCAGCAATGCCAGCACACGGGCGATCTCTTCGCGCATCTTGCGCCGATCGACGATCATGTCCACAGCCCCCTTCTGCAGCAGGAATTCCGAACGCTGGAAACCTTCCGGAAGTTTCTCGCGCACCGTGTTTTCGATCACGCGCGGGCCGGCGAAACCAATCAGCGCCTTCGGTTCCGCGATCACGACATCGCCCATGAACGCGAACGAGGCGGACACGCCGCCCATGGTTGGGTCGGTCAGCACCGAAATGAACGGCAGTTTTTTCTCGGACAGCTTGGTCAGCATCGCCGTGGTCTTAGCCATCTGCATCAGCGACAGCAAGCCTTCCTGCATGCGTGCGCCGCCGGTTGCGGTGATGCAGATGAACGGCACCTTCTGTTCCAGCGCGACCTGCGCGCCGCGGGCGAAGCGCTCGCCCACCACCGAACCCATCGAACCGCCCATGAATTCGAATTCAAAGCAGGCCACGACCACCGGCAGCGTCATGATCGAACCGCCCATGACCACCATCGCGTCGGTTTCACCGGTGCC
>JAEZVM010000282.1 GCA_023420795.1 Pseudomonadota bacterium | reverse complement strand
GCGGCGTCGGTGCCGGCATCGGGCTGGCTCTGGCCTTGGGCTGGGCGATCCTGATGGTGCAGGATGAACTGGCCGGGGAAGCACTGGAATGGTTCCAGACCGCGATGCTGTTCATTGCCGCGGCCCTTATCGTGCAGATGGTGCTGTGGATGCAAAAGCATGGACGCCATATGCGGCACGGCCTGGAGCGTGAAATCGCTTCTGCCGCCGAACGCTCCGGCTCGTTCGGCGTCGCCGCTGTTGCCGCGCTGGCGATCGCACGCGAAGGTGCGGAAACGGTGATATTCCTGTATGGCATGCAGATGGAGCTGCAAAGTGGCGCCAGCGTAGCGATTGGCGCCGGAGCAGGAATCCTGCTGGCGATGCTTACCGCCTGGACCATCAATCGCGGCTTGCGCTTTCTCGATTACCGCCTGTTCTTCCGGGCCAGCGGCTTTCTCCTGTTGCTGTTTGCCGTCGCGCTGCTGGCCGCCGGCGTCGATCGCATGATCGGCATGGGCTGGCTGCCGCCATTGGTCGATCCGGTCTGGGACACCTCCGCAGTGATCGACAACAGCAGCACCGCCGGCGCATTGCTGTCTGCCTTTACCGGCTATCGCGCACGGCCGTCGCTGATGCTGGTTGCGATCTATGCCGCCTATTGGGCAAGCATCGTCATGCTGCAACGGAGATTGAATCGCCATGCGTGAGATGCCCGCCACAGCCGGTTCTTCTCCAAGCGGCAAAGCCGGTGCCGGCATTCTTGCGAAAATCGGCACCGCGATGGCACGCCACCGCCGCGCGATCCTCGCGATCCAATGGGTGGTCGTGTTCTTCTATCTGGCGCTGCTGGTGATTCCGGCCTTCATGTCCATACCGGCTGACGACGAGCACATCTACACCAACCTGCGGCTGTTCGCGCAATTCATGTTCTGGGGCATCTGGTGGCCTTTCGTGATGCTCTCGACCATGCTGCTCGGGCGCGTCTGGTGCGGCGTGTTCTGCCCGGAGGGCGCATTGACCGAACTCGCCAGCAGGCACGGCCTCGGCCGCGCGATCCCGCGCTGGATACGCTGGAGTGGATGGCCGTTCGTCGCCTTCGTATGCACCACGGTGTACGGCCAACTGGTCAGCGTCTATGAATATCCGCAGGCAGCCTTGCTGGTGCTGGGCGGATCGACGGTCGCCGCGCTTGCGGTTGGTTTTGTCTATGGCAAGGGCAAGCGCGTCTGGTGCCGTTACCTGTGCCCTGCCAATGGCGTGTTCGCGCTGCTCGCGAAGATCGCGCCGCTGCATTTCCGCGTCGATGAGGAAGCCTGGAAGCGCGACACTGAGCGCCAGCCGATGGTGAACTGCGCGCCGCTGATCGACATCCGCCACATGAAAAGCGCGTCCGCCTGCCATGCCTGTGGCCGATGCAGCGACTATCGCGGCGCGGTGCAACTGGCAAAGCGCAGCCCGGCGAGCGAGATACTCAACGGCCGCAACAAGGACGCCACCACAGAAGAAGCGATGACGCTGATCTTCGGCGTAATCGGCATCGCCACCGCTGCATTCCAATGGTCGGCCAGCCGCTGGTTCGTGCAGATGAAGATGGCGGCCGCAGAATGGCTGGTCGAGCGCGATTCCTTCCTGCTGTTGCAGGACAACGCGCCGTGGTGGCTGCTGACGCACTATCCTGCCGCCAACGATGTCTTCACCTGGCTCGATGGCCTGTGCATTCTCGCCTTCATTCTCGGCGGCGGCTTTGCACTGGGCGCGGCTGTGTTTGCATCGACATGGTCTGCGGCACGGCTCGCGGAGCGGACCAAGCTATCGTGGCAACGCCTTGCGCTTGCACTGGTGCCGCTGGCAGGAGTCGGTGTCTTCCTTGGCCTGTCGATGCTGACCCTGTCACATCTGAAAGCGGAAAGACTGCCGCTGGAATGGGTGCCAGCAGTCAGGCTCGCACTGCTGGCAGCGGGAACCGGCTTCTCGGCCTGGCTCGGCTGGCGCCTGCTGGGCGCGGCACCATTGAGGCGCCGGCTGCCGGCATTCGCCGTCTATCTGATGCCGCTGGCACTGATCGACGCGATCTGGGCAATCGCATTTTTTGCCTGAGGCTGTACGACAGCGAGGTCGGATGACGCGGACTTCACTGCGTTCTCGACTTCGCTCCTGCTCAGCTCCGGCGCAAACTGCGTGATGAACTCATACGTGTAAGAGCGCAGGTAAGCGCCGCGCCGAACCGCCAGCCGCGTGATATTCGGCGCGAACAGGTGCGCCGCCTCGATGGCCTTCAGCCCGCTGGCGCAATTGTGCTCGACGGCCATCGACGCGACGATGCCCACGCCCAATCCAAGCGATACGTACTGCTGGATCACGTCCGAATCCATTGCGGTCAGCACGATATCGGTAGCGATCCCGGCACGGCTGAAGGCATCGTCGATATGCCCGCGCCCGGTGAAGCCGACGTCGTAGGTAATCAGCGGATATGCGGCGAGGTCTTCCAGCGTGACCGTGTCGAGCCTTGCGAGTGGATGCTCCTCCGGCACTACGATCACATGACTCCAGCGATAGCATGGAAAGGACACCAGATCCTCGAACTGGCTCAGGCCTTCTGTCGCGATGCCGATATCAGCCTTGCCGGACATGACCCATTCGGCGATATGTTCAGGCGAGCTCTGCTGCAGCGCGATGCGCACGTCCGGAAACGCAGCACGGAATGACTGCACCACGCGCGGCAACGCATAGCGCGCCTGCGTATGGGTGGCGGCGA
>JAEZVM010000251.1 GCA_023420795.1 Pseudomonadota bacterium | reverse complement strand
ACACGGCGCTGATCCTGATCGATCTGGGTCGCGGCAAGAACCGCATGGGCGCATCGGCGCTGACGCAGGTGATGCAGCAGATCGGCAATACGGTTCCAGATGTCGATAATGCGGAAGACCTGAAGGCATTCTTCGCGGCGGTCCAGCAGTTGAACAAGGAACGCAAACTGCTGGCCTACCATGACCGTTCCGATGGCGGCCTGTTCGCAACGCTTTGTGAAATGGCATTTGCCGGTCGCGCAGGCGTCTCGGTCAACCTCGATATCCTGACGATGGAAGGCGAGCACGCGTCCGATTCGGGTGAAGCGAAGTACTGGACCCGGCAGATCGGCGAGCGCCGCAACGACATGACGTTGCGCGCGCTGTTCAGCGAGGAACTCGGCGCGGTGATTCAGGTGCGTGCCGAAGAGAAATCCGATGTGATGAATGTGCTGCGTTCGTACAATCTCGGCGCCTGTAGCCATATCATCGGCAAGCTGAACGATCGTGATGTGATCGAATTCACGCGCGACGCCAAGGTGATCTACAACCAGCCGCGCATCGAGCTGCAGCGCCTGTGGAGTGAAACCAGCTGGCGCATTGCGCGGCTGCGCGACAATCCAGCCTGCGCCGACGCGGAATACGACCGCATTCTCGACGCGGCCGACCCCGGCATTACGCCGAAGCTCACGTTCGATCCGCAGGTCGATGTCGCGGCGCCGTTCATTGCCACCGGCGCAAAGCCGAAGCTTGCGATCCTGCGCGAGCAGGGCGTCAATTCGCATGTCGAGACCGCGTATGTCATGCACAAGTCCGGCTTCACCGCCGTCGATGTGCACATGAGCGACCTGATTGCGGGCCGTGCGAAACTCGACGACTTCAAGGGTTTCATCGCGGTCGGCGGCTTCTCGTATGGCGACGTGCTCGGCGCGGGTGAAGGCTGGGCCAAAACCATCCTGTTCAATGCGAAGCTGGCCGAGCAGTTCTCCGGATTCTTCAACCGTGCAGACACGTTCGCGCTCGGCATCTGCAATGGCTGCCAGATGATGAGCAACCTAAAGTCGATCATTCCAGGTGCGCAGGCATGGCCGAAGTTCACGCGCAACAAGTCGGAACAGTTCGAGGCGCGCTTCGCGATGGTGGAAGTTGCTGATTCGCCGTCGATCTTCTTCGACGGCATGGCCGGCACCCAGAGCCCGATCGCGGTGGCGCACGGCGAAGGCTATGCCGACTTCTCGCAGACCGGCGACATCAAGGAAGCCATCGTTGCAATGCGCTGGATCGACAACAAGGGGCAGGTAACGGAAGGCTATCCGTACAATCCGAACGGTTCGCCGCAGGGCATCACCTCGGTGACTACGCCGGATGGGCGCTTTACCGTACTGATGCCGCACGCGGAACGCGTGTTCCGTACCGTGCAGCACTCCTGGCATCCGGACTCCTGGGAAGAGTATTCGCCCTGGATGCGCATGTTCCGCAATGCGCGGAAGTGGGTCGGATAACAGGAGCGATCGATGGCGGGCATGCCCCGCCGAAGCTCCAAAAACAAAAAAGGCGCTCGAACCGAGCGCCTTTTTCATTGATGCGGAAGCTTACTGGATCTTCGCTTTCTTGCGCAGGTCTTCCTGGAAAGCCTGCAGCTTCTTCTGCTGCAGCGATTCCGCGATTTGCGGCTTCACTTCTTCCAGTGTCGGCAACTTTGCTGCACGCACATCTTCGAGCTTGATGACGTGGTAGCCGTACTGGGTCTTGACCGGGGTTTCGGTGATCTGACCCTTTTGCAGTGCGACCATCGCATCCGAGAATGGCTTCACGAAAGAGGAGGGGGATGCCCAGTCGAGATCGCCACCGTTGCCGGCAGAGCCGGGGTCCTTCGATTGCTTGGCCAGCTCTTCGAACTTGGCGCCACCCTTCAGCTTGGTGATGATCGCCTTGGCTTCGTCTTCCTTGTCAACCAGGATGTGGCGCGCATGATATTCCTTGTCGCCTGCCTGCGCCTTGAACTTGTCGTACTCCGCCTGGATGTCAGCATCCGATACCGGGTTCTTCTTCAGATAATCCTGCACCAGTGCGCGGATGGCGATCGACTGGCGGGCGATCTCGATCTGATTCTTGACGTCGGGCGTGTTGGTCAGGCCGCGCTTGTCCGCTTCCTGAATCAGGATCTCGCGGTTGATCAGCTCTTCCTTGACCATTGCGCGCAGCTGCGGCGTGTCCGGCTGGCCCTGTGCCGCCAGTTGCTTGACCATTGCGTCGGCGCGTGAGGAAGGAACAGGCTTGCCATTCACGACGGCGATATTTTGCGCCACGGCAGGCAGCGCGGCAGCAGCGATAAGCAGCATCAACAAGCGAGCAGGTTTAAAAGTCATTATTTTTCCTGGAGTGCAAAAGGATGAAAGGTGAAAACAAACTGGGCTCGTCTATCGCGAGACTTCAGACGGCGCCAATGCAATGATGTTGAGAGCGTGTATGTCGCTGTGCATCATATCGCGGAGGCAATCATACACCAGCCGGTGCCTTGCCAAACGGTTCAGACCATTAAAACGTTCGGAGACCAGTCGAACGGTGTAATGCCCCGCGCCCGATGCCGCGCCTGCATGGCCGGCATGCAGATGAGAGTCGTCCGTCAGTTGACATTGGAGCGGTGCGAAAGTTGCAAGCAGACGGCTGCGGATCTGTTCGATGCGATCGGTCATTGCGAGTCCTTTACATATTTCGACAGGAACAGGCTTTGTGCGATCACGAATGCAATCATCAGGCCGGTGAATCCGAACAGCTTGAAATTCACCCAGAATGCGGTTGGAAAATTGTAGGCGATGTACAGGTTGACGAGTCCCATTGCGCCGAAAAATGCTGCCCATGAAAGGCTCAGTCGTTGCCAGACCATATCGGGAAGTGCGATCTGCTTTTCCATCATCAGGCGGATCAGGTTCTTTCCGATCAGCGCCTGGCTGATCAGCAGCGCGGCGCCGAAGAACCAGTAGAGTACCGTCGGCTTCCATTTAATGAAGGTCTCGTTGTGGAAGTAGATGGTGGCGCCGCCGAACAGGGTAATGATCGCGAGCGACACCCACAGCATCGTATCGACCTTCCTGCGTCGGATCAGCAGGTAGCCGATCTGCGCGAATGTGGCGAGGATCGCGATTGCGGTGGCCAGCATGATCGGTGCCTGAGCGCTGGTTGCGGCACCGCCGGATACGAGGCCGGACAGGTATTGCTGGGCCAGCGCCTGCGCGGCATCCGGGTTGCCTTCTCCCCACTTGAACATCGCGAAAAACAGAATGACCGGAAACAGGTCGAACAGAAACTTCATATTGACGGCTATCCTTGGTTACTTGGGTTCAAAGCGCAATGACGCGGAATTGATGCAATAGCGCAGTCCGGTCGGGGGCGGGCCGTCCGGAAAAACATGGCCGAGATGCGCATCGCACACGTTGCACAGAATTTCGGTGCGTATCATGCCATGACTGCGGTCGATTCGCTCAGTCACGTTTTCAGGGTCAAGCGGCTTGAAGTAGCTCGGCCAGCCGCAACCTGAATCGAATTTGGTGTCGGATTCGAACAGCGGCGTGCCGCAGCAGACGCACACATAAATGCCATGATCGTGATGATCCCAGTAACGTCCGGTGAACGCGCGTTCTGTAGCCGCGTGCCGGGTGACCTGATATTCGACCGGGTCGAGCAGCGCGCGCCATTCGGCCTCGGTTTTAATTACTTTGCTTGTCATGATGAGCAACTCACTTCCAGTTCGCTCGCCCAGTCCGGCGGCAGGGCGGCATATCGTTCGTTTTCCGGCTGCTCGTCGAACGGTTTTTCAAGCAGCCTGAGCAGATTTTCGACTGCCGAAAAATCCTTATTCTGCGCTTTTTCGATGGCGATTTGGGCGAGGTAGTTACGCAGAATGTACTTGGGGTTGACCAAGTTCATTGCCGCCTTGCGCGCCGGATCGTTGCTGCCTTCCTGACGCAGGCGCGCACGATATAGCGCAGCCCAGGCGTCGAATGCCGCACGGTCGATGAACTGGTCCCGCAGCAGTTCATCTCCGGCTGTATTTTCGATTTGCAGGTTGCCTAGGCGGCGGAAGAACAGCGTGAAGTCGGCATGGTTGTCTTGCAGCAGCGAGAACATCGCGTCGATCAGCTTCTGGTCATCCGGCAGCTTTTCCAGCAGCCCCAGTTTTGCATGAAGAAGTTCGTCGAGCTTGCGATCGAAGGCATCCTGGTAGCCGTCCAGCGCTGCATAAGCATCGTCGGCTTCGCCTATCAGAGGAAGCAATGCCTGGCCGAGCGCAAAGCAGTTCCACTGGCCGATCTTCGGCTGCATGCGATAGGCGTAACGCCCTTGCCGGTCGCTGTGGTTGCAGATATGTCCCGCATCGAATGCTTCCATGAAGCCGAACGGGCCGTAGTCGATGGTGAGGCCGAGGATCGACATGTTATCGGTGTTCATCACGCCGTGCATGAAACCGACAGCCTGCCATTGCGCAATCAGCTCCGCCGTGCGGCGCGTCACTGCGGACAATAGCGCCTGATAAGGGTTTTGCGCCTCGCGCAGTTCAGGGTAGAAGCGCTCGATCACGTAATCAGCAAGGGTCTTCAGTTCCTCTTTCTTGTCGTTGTAAAACCAGTGCTCGAATGAACCGAAGCGGATGAAGGTCGGCGCCATGCGGGTCACCAGCGCGCTGGTCTCGGGCAATTCGCGCATCACGCGCATGTCGGAGCCGACGACGCAGAGCGCGCGCGTGGTGGGAATTCCCAGAGCGGCCATCGCTTCTGAGCAGAGGAATTCTCGGATCGAGGAACGCAACACTGCTCGTCCGTCGCCCATGCGGGAATAGGGTGTCAGCCCGGAGCCCTTCAGCTGCAGTTCGATGCGGTCGGAGGCATCGGCGGCAGGCACATCGCCGAGGAGAATCGCGCGGCCATCTCCCAGTTGCCCCGCCCAGATACCGAACTGGTGACCGGAATAGACGGCAGCCAGCGGCCGCGAGCCAGGCAGTGACTGGTTGCCGGCAAAGGTCTTAATGAACTGCTCACCTGTGAATTCATCCAGATCGAGTTTGATCGAGGCTGCGGCAGAAGCGCTCGCGCAGACCAGATATGGATCGGGGACAGGAATGGGATGCAGTGCGGTGTAGAACGATGGCGGCAGTGCGGCGAACGAATTCTCGAACTGTAACGCCTCCGTTTGGAGCGGCCCTGTGCCGGGGCTGGGTAAAACCATGTTGCTTCCTTTAGGTGATCGCCGAATGGCCTCTCGGCCACGAATCATTTTGACAGAGAAGAAGGATGGACCTCGGCGAAGAAGCCGCCGGGGCGGCTGTTAAT
>JAEZVM010000184.1 GCA_023420795.1 Pseudomonadota bacterium | reverse complement strand
GAGCGCCGGATCGCTGTTCGAAGCTTTCGTTGAATGCTTCCAGCGCGCGTCCCACATTGGCGACCATGCCGGCGCTTTGCTGTTCATGGTTCTTCAGGGCTGCCGTCCAGGTGTCGGCCACGGTGGTAGCGCTGGCGTCGAACCGCGCCGACAGGCCGTCGAGTTGCGCCTGCACGGTGTCTGCCATGCGTGCATGTATCGTGTTCGCCTCTTCCGCGATGCCACGCATCGCGGCCTCCACCACCGGTTTGATGCTTGCGCCGGCCGCATGCGCACCCTGGCTCAGGCTCTCGCGCAGCGATTTGTCCACCGCGACCGCGAGATCGGTATAGACCCCTTTGATGTGGTCGTGAAATGCATCCTGATTGCCGAGCAGGCGCTGGTTCAACTGCTGGCTCATGCGCTCCATCTGCACCATCATTGCCTGCAGCTTATCGACAACCGCAGGCAAGGCCTGTGACTGCTGCTGCAGCGCCTTGAAGGTTTCCTGGCGCTGGTGGGTATGGGAAAAACGATGCAATGTCGTGGCAATCCGCGTGTCCAGCAGTTGCGCCACCAGCATCCGGTCGCGCCGGCTGAGTGCGGACATCAGGCCCAGCATTGCAGAGGCAGCCACCCCGGCCACCGAGGTGCCGAACGCCAGTCCCAGTCCGGAAACCGGGACCGCGAGTGCCGAGCGGACCGCCTGCAGGTCGGTTGTCTTTTCCAGAGCGAAGACGGCGCCCTTGAGCGTGACAACCATGCCCAGGAAGGTGCCGAGCATCCCCAGCATCACCAGCAGCCCAACCAGATACGGCGTCAGCGCCGGGCCGGGCAAGCCGGTACGCTCGCCCTCGACGCGCAAGCGCACGGGATTCTGCAGCGACGGATGCACGCCGGTCAGCCAGTCCCCAAGATTGGCCAGGTTGTCGGGAATCACCGCCAGCGCGGCCGCCAGGGTGGAGGTCGCCTGGCGATACTGGCGCAGTTCAAGCGCGCCAAAAACATAAACCGCACCAATGATGGCTGTCATCGTCAGCGCCAGGAAACTGGAGTCGATGAACCCGAGCCCTACCCAGGCGATCCCGAGCGCCCCCAAAATGAAGACGGCTGTAAATAGATGTTTGTTCATTGTGTATCCTGGTTGAATGCTTCAATGAGCCCCAGCGTCGGCTGCAAGCGAAGGTCCGCTTCAGCCAGCAGCAGCATTTGCATGTCGTTGCAAAAGCGTGCCAGCCATCCTCCTGCCTGCACCCAGCCGGCAGGACGGTCTTCCTGTTGAGTGTCAGCCAGCTTTTGCTGATGTTCATTGAACAATTGCGTAAAACGCTTCTTGAGAAGTTGCGGTACCCTCGAGAGCAATTGCCTCTCGCGCTCGCGCAGAATCTTTTCGAACAGTGCGTCCAACTCGGCAAGTTTCCTGAGGCCCGGCGACGTCGTCGCCAGTGCTTCCCGAACATTGGTGCGCAACGGTTGAATGCGCAATTCCATGTCGCGCTGATGCGCTTCATAGAAACGGCGATACGGCGCATATGCCACCGCAAGATCCAGCGGAAGCTCAAGCTGGGGTATCGGCAAGGCGATGTGCGCCTTGCCCAACTTCGGCGAAAAGCTCTTCCTGACCGACTCAGTCAGCTCCCCCTGTATCCGCTTGAACGCACTACCAGCCGCAGTGCGTGCACGAACTTGCGCCTCGGCAGGCGATTGCGAGGATCTGGCCGGGCCAGCACTGTGCACCGCAGACAGCGCGATGGCGTCGGCGAAGTGAATCCACGCGCCCAGTTTTTCTGCAAACCCATGCGCGGACCCGGCCGCTTCGATCAGGGCCAGATCAGCCAGACAACGAATGAGCGTCGAACTGTGAAAATTTGTACGCGGCACAACTCGCGTCATAGGCAGGCGCTGTCAGAATGAAATCAGGGGAACGGATGATTCAGGCCGCTGGCCGCATCAACTTGCTGTTGCGGCGTTAGCGTCTCCGGACCGCTTCTGGCGGCCATTGGATGAACTCGATGAGGGCGGAATTATATCGCGCGAGCGGCGAAGCTCCAACGCATGGCCATGGCGTGACTACTGTCCGGCCTTTGCGCTGTGGCGCACTTGCTGCGGCCGATAAGTTTCCCCATGCCGTATCACGAAGAATGCATCATCAGCCACGCCCTGCGCCTGGCGCGCAACGGCCAGGTCTCTCGGTGCCTGGTCCAGGCGCTCCTGCCCCATTGGGAACGTACCCCAGTGCATACCGACACTGCGCTTGATGCGCAGTTCGCGATGAATCCGGACGGCTTCCTCCGGGCTGACGTGCGAATTGCGGTACCAGATCGGCTGGTAGGCACCGATGCCGATTGCAGCCAGATCAAAGCCTTCGAAGCGGGCGGCGATATCCTGCACATCCGGGGAATACGCGAGATCTCCCGAGAAAAAGAAGGAGAACTCCGGGCGGGTGACTGCATACGCACCCCACAGCGTGGTATTGCGATCCCATGGCGTGCGTGACGACCAGTGGAACACCGGCAGCAGATGCAATTCAAGGTCGCGAAACGTCACCTTGTCCCACCAGTCAAGCTTGACGATGCGCGAGCGGTCGCCGCCAGTGATGTGCTTCTCCAGCCAGAGATCCACCCCCAGCGGCGCATACAGCATCGGTGCACCGCCCGGTTGCCGGTACAGCGCGCGCAGCGAGTCGACCGACAGATGATCGTAATGTGCATGACTGATCAGGACGGCATCGATGTGCGGCAATTCAGCCAAAGCGATGCCGGGCGGCTGGTGGCGCTTGGGGCCAGCAAAAGGCAGCGGCGACGCGCGTTCCTCAAATACCGGATCTGTCAGGATATTGACGCCGGAGCCAGTCTGAAACAGGAAGGTTGCATGGCCGATCCACGTCAGCGCCGGCTCGGTCTTGTTCTGGTGAATGAAGGCCAGATCCGGCTTCACCGGCAGGATTGGCACAAGCGGATCGCGTGATTCGCTGTGCGTGGTCCAGTTCTTCAAGCGCGCGATCCAGCCTTTGATAAAGCCGATGTCAGGGCGCCGGTAGGCGGGATTGGGTGGATAGTTGTTCGTGAATCCCTGCGGCGTATGGTGACGCTTGCCGGCATCGTAGTAGGGATTGATATTCGAGCATCCGGCACTGAGC
>JAEZVM010000171.1 GCA_023420795.1 Pseudomonadota bacterium | reverse complement strand
ACGCAGGACCCGGTGCTGCGGGCGAAGTTCTCCGGCAAGCCGGAACACGTGGTCAACTACTTCTTCTTCGTTGCCGAGGAAGCGCGTCAGATCATGGCGCAGCTGGGCATCCGCACTTTCAACGAACTGATCGGCCGCGCCGACCTGCTCGACAAGTCGAAGGCGATCTCGCACTGGAAAGCGAAGGGATTGGACTTCACGAAGATCTTCCATCAGCCGGATGTGCCTGCTTCCGAGCCGCGCTATCAGGTCGAGGAGCAGGAGCACGGATTGGAGAATGCGCTCGACCACAAGCTGATCGCACAGGCACGTCTCGCGCTGGACAAGGGGGAGAAGGTTTCCTTCATCTCGCCGGTCAAGAACGTCAACCGTACCGTCGGCACCATGCTGTCCGGTGAAGTGGCGAAGAAGTATGGTCACGAGGGCCTGCCGGATGACACCATCCACATCCAGCTGCAGGGCACCGCGGGCCAGTCGGCCGGTGCGTTCCTTGCGCACGGCATCACGCTGGACCTGGTTGGCGAAGGCAACGATTACGTCGGCAAGGGCCTGTCGGGCGGCCGCATCATCGTGCGCCCGAATACCGAGTTCCGCGGCAGGGCGATCGACAACATCATCGTCGGCAACACCGTGCTGTACGGCGCGATTTCCGGCGAAGCCTTCTTCAACGGCGTCGCAGGTGAACGCTTCGCGGTGCGCAACTCCGGCGCGATTGCCGTGGTTGAGGGAACTGGCGATCACGGCTGCGAATACATGACCGGCGGTACCGTCGTCGTGCTCGGTAGTACCGGCCGCAATTTCGCGGCAGGCATGTCCGGCGGCGTTGCATATGTATATGACGCGGACGGTGAGTTCGCGAAGAAGTGCAACATGGCGATGGTGGTTCTCGATCCGGTCCTGCCGGCCGCCGAACAGGAAGCCAAGCTCGACCGCGCGATCTGGCACAGTCCGGTACGCGGCGGCGAAGGCCAGGCCGATGAAGCGATCCTGAAGGGCCTGATCGAACGGCACTTCAAGTACACCGGCAGCACGCGCGCGCGCAACCTGCTCGACGACTGGACCAACGCACGTACGAAGTTCGTCAAGGTCTTCCCGACCGAGTACAAGCGGGCGCTCGCCGAGCTGCATGCAGCAGCGCAAGCCAAGGAAAAGATCGCAGCCTGATATCGATGAACAATGCCGTGGCAGGGATTGCAGATGTGATTCCTGCGGCTAAAAATGTGAGTAAAAAATGGGAAAAGTAACCGGCTTTCTGGAATACCAACGCTTGCAGGAAGCAAGCGAAGCACCTCAGGCGCGCAAGAAGCACTACAAGGAATTCGTGATGCATCTGTCCGACGCCGACGCCCGCACGCAGGGCGCGCGCTGCATGGATTGCGGCATCCCGTTCTGCAACAATGGCTGCCCGGTCAACAACATCATTCCAGACTGGAATGACCTGGTTTACAACGGCAATTACCGCGAAGCGCTGGACAACCTGCATTCGACCAACAACTTCCCGGAATTCACCGGCCGCATCTGCCCGGCACCGTGCGAAGCCGCCTGTACGCTCGGCATCAACAACGATCCGGTCGGCATCAAGTCGATCGAACACTTCATCATCGACAAGGCCTGGGCCAATGGTTGGGTGCTGCCGCAAGTGCCGGCCACCAAGACCGGCAAGAAGGTTGCGGTTGTCGGCTCCGGCCCTGCCGGCATGGCGGCTGCGCAGCAACTGGCGCGCGCCGGTCATGACGTGACGGTGTTTGAAAAGAACGACCGCGTTGGCGGCCTGCTGCGTTATGGCATTCCCGACTTCAAGCTGGAAAAGTCGCACATTGACCGCCGCGTCGAGCAGATGAAGGCCGAAGGCGTGACTTTCCGTACCGGCGTCTTTATCGGCAAGGATTTTCCCAAGAGTGTTTACAACTGGGCGAAGGAAACCATCTCGCCGGAACAGTTGCAGAAGGACTTCGATGCCGTCATCATCGCCGGCGGCGCCGAGCAGCCGCGCGATTTGCCGGTACCGGGTCGCGACCTGAAGGGCGTGCACTTCGCGATGGAATTCCTGCCGCTGCAGAACAAAATCAATGCCGGCGACAAGGTGAAGGACCAGATCATGGCGACCGGCAAGCATGTGGTCGTGATTGGCGGTGGCGACACCGGCTCCGACTGCGTCGGCACGTCCAATCGCCACGGTGCCTCAGCGGTCATCCAGTTCGAACTGCTGCCGCAACCGCCGGAGCAGGAAAACAAGCCGCTGGTATGGCCGTACTGGCCGACCAGGCTGCGCACCTCGTCCTCGCACGAGGAGGGTTGCGAGCGTGACTGGGCGGTGGCGACCAAGCGCCTCGAAGGCCGGAACGGCAAGGTCGAGAAGCTGATCGCGGCGCGCGTCGAATGGAAGGACGGCAAGATGGTTGAAGTGCCGGATTCCGAATTCGAGATCAAGGCCGATCTGGTGCTGCTGGCGATGGGTTTCGTGTCGCCGGTGCAGCAGGTGCTGGATGCATTCGGGGTCGATAAGGATGCGCGTGGCAATGCGAAGGCGGCTACCGAAGGCGACGGCTGCTACAAGACCTCGGCGGACAAGGTGTTCGCTGCGGGCGACATGCGTCGCGGCCAGTCGCTGGTGGTCTGGGCGATCCGCGAAGGCCGCCAGTGCGCGCGGGCGGTTGATGAGTTCCTGATGGGCGCGTCCGTACTGCCGCGTTAAACAAAAGGCAATTGATTTACGTGGGCCCGCCGCATGGAACGATGCGGTGGGCTTTTTTGTCCCATTTTTGACGCTGCATTCAAGCGACTATCGCGACGACCGCCGGCCTGATGGCCATTTCTGCACTACAATCTCACCTTTTGTCAGAAGAATAGCGTTGTGCCGAATCTCGTCGAAATCCGCGACCTGCATTTCTCCTATGGAGCGCGTCCGATCCTGTCGGGGCTCCAGATGGATTTCCCGCGCGGGAAAGTAGTCGCGGTCATGGGCGGCTCCGGCTCCGGCAAGACCACGATCCTGCGCTTGATCGGCGGCCAGTTGCAGGCGCAGAAGGGTACCATCAAGGTCGATGGCGAGATGGTCAATGCGCGTGACACCAAGAAGATGTACGCGATGCGCCGCAAGATGGGCATGCTGTTCCAGCATGGCGCGCTGTTTACCGACCTGACCGTATTCGAGAATGTCGCCTTCCCATTGCGGGAGCACACTCAACTGCCGGAAGAACTGATCCGCGACCTGGTACTGATGAAGCTGCATGCGGTCGGCCTGCGCAATGCCGCTCACCTGAAGCCTTCCGAAGTCTCCGGCGGCATGGCGCGCCGCGTCGCGCTGGCGCGCGCCGTTGCGCTCGACCCGCAGCTCATCATGTACGACGAACCGTTCGCGGGGCTCGATCCGATTTCGATGGGCGTGGCGGCCAACATCATCCGCCGGCTCAACGATGCCCTCGGCTCCACCTCCATTGTGGTGTCGCATGATGTGCATGAGACCTTCCTGATTGCCGATCATGTGTACTTCCTGTCGCAGGGCAGGATCGTCGCGCACGGAACGCCGCAGCAGATGCTCGAATCGGATGATCCGTATGTCAAGCAGTTCGTGCATGCCGAGGCTGACGGACCGGTGCCTTTCCATTATCCGGGGCGTTCGCTGGCCGAAGATCTGCGTCTGGAGGCGAGATCATGATCGTCGATGTGATTGCTTCCATCGGCCGCCAGGTACGTGAGACGGTTGCCAGTGTCGGCTACGCGACACGCTCGTTCTTTGCCCTGCTCGGCGCATCGGGAGGGCTGATCCGCCGGCCGCGCCTGATCACGGACCAGATTCATTTCATCGGCAACTACTCGCTGGTGATCATCGCGGTGTCCGGCCTGTTCGTCGGTTTCGTGCTCGGCCTGCAAGGCTATTACACGCTGAACCGCTATGGCTCGGAACAGGCGCTGGGCCTGCTGGTCGCGCTGTCACTGACGCGCGAACTGGGGCCGGTGGTGACGGCACTGCTGTTCGCCGGGCGCGCCGGCACTTCGCTGACTGCGGAGATTGGCCTGATGAAGGCAGGCGAACAGTTGTCGGCGATGGAAATGATGGCGGTGAATCCGCTGCAGCGCGTGATCGCGCCGCGCTTCTGGGCCGGCGTGATCGCGATGCCGGTGCTGGCGGCGATTTTCAGTGCGGTTGGCGTTATCGGCGGCTACCTCGTCGGTGTGCGCATGATCGGCGTGGATGAAGGCGCGTTCTGGTCGCAGATGCAGGATGGCGTCGACGTCTGGAATGACATTGCCAACGGTGTGATCAAGAGCGTGGTGTTCGGATTTGCGGTAACGTTTATAGCCTTGTATCAGGGCTATGAAGCGCAGCCCACGCCGGAAGGTGTTGCTCGCGCGACAACGCGCACCGTGGTCATCGCCTCGCTTACCGTTCTCTGGCTGGACTTCCTGCTGACCGCCTTGATGTTCAGCTGAGTTTGGTCACGCGGTATTGCCGTAGAGCGCAGTAAAAGGTTTTTCCGTGTCCGAAGCAAAGGCTTCGCCTCCTATATTTTGGGTATTCAGTCATGCAAAGGAAATCATTAGACTTGTGGGTTGGCGTGTTCGTGCTGCTCGGTGCGGCGGCGCTCTTTTTCCTGGCGATGAAAGCCGGGAACATGAGCTCGCTGTCGTTTGAACAGACTTACCCAGTCATCACCAAGTTCGACAACATCGGCGGGCTGAAACCTCGCGCGCCGGTCAAGAGTGCCGGCGTGGTGGTCGGGCGTGTGGGCGACATCAGCTTCGATGACAAGACTTATCAGGCAGTGGTGACGCTCAATCTGGAAAA
>JAEZVM010000147.1 GCA_023420795.1 Pseudomonadota bacterium | reverse complement strand
GCCTGATGTCCGGCGGCAGAGCCGCTGTCTTTGACGGCCTCTGCAGCAAACTGTTGAGGAGTGTGCCGTGCTTGGTCACGTAATAGGTCTGCACTTCACGGTTTCTGTCCTTCACATGAAAAACTTCCGTGCGTGTTTCGCAGGGAATCCATTCGCCCTTATACGAATAGTGCAGCTTGTCGCCCCAGAAGACATGCAGTTTTTCCAGGTAAATATCCTGGCTGTCGCCCATCGCCATACTGCCGCTCCATGCGATATGGCCGTTGTAGCCCATGACGGGACCTGGCATGCCCGCCAGCGACACGCCTGCCCATTGTGAATCCGGCGTCCGTGCATGAATGAAATGCCAGAAGGAGGGCATCGCCACCGGCAGGTGTGGGTCGCTTGCCACAATGCTGGCGCCGCCCTTGGTCCGCGACTTGTGCACTGCCCAGTTGTTGGAGGCCGCAATACCGCCCAGCCCCAGGCCGTTCTGCATGTCCTGCACCAGCAGCACCCGGTCCATCGCATCGTCGATGCCGTTCAGGTTGACACCCCACAGCTTGCGTATCTCCTCCACAGGCAGCGGCTGGTCTGGATAGACCGGGATCAGCCATGCGGCCTTCTCGGGGCCGACCGCCTGCGCCAGCTTCAGGAACGTGATTTCCTCCTGCAGGTTGGTGGACAGCAGCATGTGGTAGAGCGCGAAGATGACCAGCGAATCGGTCGGCTTCCACGGCTCGGGGAAGTACTTGACCATGCGCATGCTGTCCGGCAGGTTGCCGCTGTCGATATAGGCATTCACGCCATCCGCATAGCGCTGCAGGAGTTTCTTCTGTTCGGGTGTCGCCGCTTTCCAGTAATTTGCAGCCGCCTGCGGCAGGTTCATCACCCGCATGTAGCGGTCGAGGTCGAGAGCGGCTTCATCCAGCCATTCCGCCAGCCTTCCCTGGGCAGTCAGCTTGGAACTGACCATCTGCGACAGGCGGTCGCTGGCGGCGACGTAGCCGAGGGCGAAATACAGATCCTCGTCATTCTTCGCTTCGACAAGGGGAATGCCGAGATAATCGCGGCGGACGCTGATCGGCGCGCTCAGTTCTGAGAAGCGGAATTCGGCGGGCGCCTTCGGCTCGACATAGTGGTTCTTCGAAGTACTGCAGCCGGCCACGGCTAGCGATACGGCAATTACCCCTCCCACGGAGCGCCAGCGTCGGGTCTTCATCTTTCAGTCTCCCTTTATGTACGGAAATATGGACTGAAAAATCTTATGCCGTTCAGAATGCTGATTTATTAATAATCGTCAATAGAGCCATGCCGCCTGACTGTAGGGTCAAGAGCTTGTCTCCGGTACGGCATTGCGCCGACTGTGATCAGACCAGCTCCAGGATCACGCCATTGGGGGCTACCCGTACCATGTTCGCGATTGGCATCACCTTGCTCTTGCCGGATGCTTCGTCGATGAATAACCACTCGCCTGCAATCCCGCTC
This sequence comes from Pseudomonadota bacterium, assembly GCA_023420795.1. Lineage (GTDB taxonomy): Bacteria > Pseudomonadota > Gammaproteobacteria > Burkholderiales > Burkholderiaceae_D > Noviherbaspirillum. Next base: position 3,897 of record JAEZVM010000147.1, on the reverse strand, counting down.
ACCACGCCGCGAAATTCTTTCACCTCCTGCGATGTGCATTTAGCCGCAACCTCCCGCCGGAATGCGACGGTATCGCCCACCCGAATCCTGCTCATTGTTCCACTCCTGAAAGCATTGACTTGCGGATAGACAGCTTCCGTTCGGCAATGTTCCGGTGAGCAAATTTTCAAAGAGTCCGGAAGCGGGCGCGTCATCGCGCCTTGAACTCGTAATGGATCAGATAGGCGCGCGCGCCATAGATGACGGCAGTGGAACGTTCGACACCTTCAGGAGAATGAATCACCCGCACTTCCAGGCAGTCCGGCATTCCCGACGGAAGAGCGCGGCGTGTGCGGACATAGTCGCGCGCCGGAAGAAGCGCCGGCACGATCCACTCGCGCACCGGCCTTGCATCCATGTCAGCGGAAGGAAAAACAGGCGTGTTCGGAAAAATCCCTTGCATGGCCGGCCTGATGAGTACGGAGGTGCTCCGGCTAGAGCAGTTTTCTCCTGACCGTACACGGCCTATCTCGGGCCTGCGATGCTCACCGTGCCTCACGTACGGTTGCGCTTCTCGACCCGACCTTGGCTCGCGTACAGGCAGGCCAAAACTGCTCTAGATGCCGGAATATCTCTTTGGCATTGCCTCGCCTTTTTCGTTCCGGGAAACAGGCAGTGCAGCCAGCGATTGCTGGCTCGTGCGCCAGCTTGCCGGCGGAAGTCCGAACTCGCGTTTGAAGGCGCGGCTGAATGCCGCCTCGGAATCGTAGCCGACCGTCTCGGCCACCTCGGTCAGCGGCTTGCCGCCGCGCAGCAGGCGCGCGGCCAGGCGTAGCCGCCAGCGCGCCAGATACTGCATCGGCGGCTGGCCGATCAGGTCGGTGAAGCGCTGCGCCAGCGCCGAGCGCGACAAGCCCACATTGCCGGCAAGTTCATCGACGGTCCACGAATGTGCCGGCTGCGCATGCAGGCGCGACAGCGCGCGGCCGACATAACGGTCGCGCACCGCAGCAAGCCATCCGCGCTCGCTCTCCGGCAGGGTGTCGATATAGCGTCGCACGGCCTGCACGAACAGCAGTTCCGAGAGCTTGGCGAGTACGCTAGCCGTGCCCGAGCGCGGATCGGCCGCTTCGGCTGCGGCAAAGCCGAGGGCGGATGCCAGCCATGCGGATTCCAGGCCCTTGCTTACATCGATCTTGAACAACCGGGGCAGCGAGGCCAGCAGCGGATTGCTCAGCACTTCATCGCATGAAAGAAAGCCGCATACCATGCGGGTGGGTGCGCCGCCGCCGCCGAATACGATGCGCATCACTTCTCCCGGATGCGCCTCAAGAAGCTCGGCCAACATCGGCTCCGACCGCGTCGGCTCCAGCGCCAGATCGCTGCCGAGAAAATGCATTTCTCCTTGCGGCACCACCAGCAGTTCGCCGGCCTCTATGCGGATTGCCGAATGCTCGTCATCGGCAAGTCTTGCCCAGCAAGAACCATCGGTGATCAGGTGGTAGGACACCACCCGGTCGAAAGAAGGCAGGTACGCGGCGCAGAGCTCGCTTTCCGCCTTGCTGGTCACACACCATGGCGCAGTGAATTCGCCGTTGAGAAACACCGCGCCGTCGAGCTGCACCACACGCAGTACATCAGACAGGGCATCCATATCGGCCTCTTTGAGAATGTGCGCAAATCCGGCGTCTCGGACAAGAAAGCCGGACGCCCGGTCATTCAACGGAAATGCGCACGGATCGATACTGGCGCCTCGTCTCGCCGCCTATGCAAACCGGAGCGAGATGAAGCACCAACTTCATTATCGTCCTCCGCATCGGACAGGGATGCGGATATTTTCAGGAGAATCATCATGTCCGCAGTCCTCTCTTCTTCCGCACCCACCATTGACCTGGCTGCAGTCAAGGCACGCCAGCAGGCCGCATGGTCAACCGGCAACTATGCCGTGGTCGGCACCACCATACAGATCGTCGGCGAAAACCTGTGCGAAGCGCTCGACCTGCGCTCCGGCATGCGCGTGCTCGATGTTGCCGCAGGCAACGGCAATGCCACGCTGGCCGCGGCGCGCCGCTGGTGCGACGTCACTTCGACCGACTATGTTCCCGCGCTGCTCGAAGCGGCGCGCGTGCGCGCGCAGGCGGAAGGCCACATGATCCGCTTCCAGGAAGCCGATGCCGAGAACCTGCCGTTCCCGGATGCATCGTTCGATACAGTGATGTCCTCCTTCGGCGTGATGTTTACGCCCGATCAGGAAAAGGCGGCGTCCGAACTCGCGCGCGTCTGCAAGCCCGGCGGAAAAATCGGCATGGCAAACTGGACACCGGACAGCTTCATCGGGCAGGTGTTCAAGACCATCGGCAAGTATGTGCCGCCGGCCGCAGGCGTCAAATCGCCGGCGCTGTGGGGGACGAAGGCAAGGCTGGAGGAATTGTTCGGCGCCGCCGCGAAGGAAATCCGCACGACCAGCCGTGATTTCGTGTTCCGCTATCGCTCGCCGGCGCACTGGATCGAAGTGTTCCGTACCTATTACGGCCCGATGAACAAGACTTTCGCCGCACTTGATGCCGACAAGCAGGCCGCATTCACGCAGGACCTGACGGCGCTGATGGAAAGCCGCAACCGCTCGGGCGATGAAACGCTGGTGCTGCCGAGCGAATATCTTGAAGTCGTGATCGAACGGAAGTAATGCCTTGCAGAAGATGACGGCCTGCCGCATGTGTGCGGCGGGCCGCTCGGACATCAGTTCCTGACGATCATCGCCGTACCGGCGATCAGCAGCAGAGCACCGATGATGCGCGTCGTATTGATGCCATGCTGGGCGAAGCCGATCAGGCCGTAATGATCCAGCAGCAGCGATGCGAGCAATTGCGCGGCAATCGTCAGGCACACCAGGTTCGCCGCACCCAGCTTGGGCGCGACGATGATGGTGGTCGCCACAAAAAACGCGCCCAGCGCGCCGCCCGTCCATGCCCATAGCGGCGGCTTGGACAGCATCTGCACAGTCGGCCATGCCGCGCGCGTGGCCAGTGCATACGCCAGCAGGCATACCGACCCCACCGCGAAAGAAACCAGCGCCGCCACGATCGGACTGCCGATGCCGTTGCGAAGCGTCGTATTCACGCCCACCTGCACCGGCAGGACCACGCCCGCCAGAACGGCGAGCACTACATACCATGTGTTCATTTCACTTTTCTTCGTCAAGAATCATTTCGGAAAACCCGGGCGACAAGGATAACCGTTTCTGCCGATTCGCTTCTCTGATGAAGAAACGAGGCAACTGATCTGGGCGACGTTAATGAAACCTTCGCAGTTGCAGCGCGACTAATGGCTTTGACCGCAACTTTTCATGCAAAGGAAATGCGATGGCCATTAACACGAAGAACAAGTATCCAGCCGACAAGGCAGGAACGAAGTACAGCGAATTCAAGAACACCAAGCGTACGCCGCCCGGCAAGACGCGCACGGAGAAGGAGGGCAAGCAATCCGGCGGCGGGACGGAACAGGCAACGGGCAAGACGGCATAGCGAGCGGTACGAAGTCCATCAACAATGAGGAAGAAAGGAGTCGTCATGAAAACAGCCGGTCTTTTGATAGGAGCGGCGCTGGTGCTGAGCGCCTGCGCATCGCCGCAGCCCTCGCAGGACGCCCGCCTGTCCGCACGCGTGAAGCAGGAGATCGCGCAGACGGAAGGCATCGGCAGCGCCAAATCGGTCAATGTCGAATCGCACAAGGGTGTCGTGATCCTGTCCGGCTTCATCGACACTGAAAAGCAGAAAAACGATGCGGGGCAAGCCGCGTTGAAGGTCGATGGCGTGCAGCAGGTTTACGACAACATGCGGGTACGCAATCAGGCATCCGGCCAGTAGTGCCTTCCATCGCATAGTATCCAAGCCATAACAGGCAGATCAACCGACGCCC
>JAEZVM010000140.1 GCA_023420795.1 Pseudomonadota bacterium | reverse complement strand
TCGACATTCGCCGGATACTGCACGTCTCCTTGCTCTCGTAAATCATGACGGAGAGATGATATGAAAACGTCTGTCGCCTCTTCCTGGGACTTGGACGATATCCAGCGACTGGGCATGCAATCCCTGCTGGAGCTGTTCGATGATTCCTGCGAAGGCACCATGGCTGTGGACGATCACGGTCGCATCTCGTGGATGAACGACAAATACGCGGCATTCCTCGGCCTCTCGGCGCCTGAGGATGCACTCGGCAAGCCGGTCGAGGAAGTGATTCCCAACAGCCGGATGCGCGAAGTCGTGCAGACCGGCCGGCCGATCCTGCTCGATATCATGATGATCCGCGACCAGCCCCTGGTTGTCATGCGCATTCCGCTGAAGGATGAGAGCGGCAAGGTACTGGGAGCGCTCGGCTTCGCGCTGTATGACCGCCTGCAGCGGCTCAAGCCGCTGGTCTCGAAGTTCGCCGAACTGCAGTGGGCCCTTACCAATACCCAGAAAGAGCTGGCGCATCTGCGCCATACCAAATACTCGATGTCGAGCTTCATCGGCGCGAGCCCCGTATCGCTCGAACTCAAGCATCGCGCGCGCCGCGCCGCGCAACTGGACACGACGGTGCTGTTGCTGGGCGAAACCGGCAGCGGCAAGGAACTGCTGGCGCATGGCATCCATGCCGCATCCGGGCGAGCCGGGCGTCCCTTCGTCGGCATCAATATCGCCGCGGTGCCGGAAACGCTGCTCGAAGCCGAGTTCTTCGGCGTCGCGGCCGGCGCGTATACCGGTGCCGATCGCAAGGGCCGGGACGGCAAGTTCAAGATCGCCGATGGTGGCACATTGTTCCTCGATGAAGTGGGCGACATGCCGCTGCAGGTACAGGCAAAGCTGCTGCGCGTGCTGCAGGAGCAGGAGATCGAGCCGCTCGGGTCGAATACGATCGTCAAGGTCGATGTGCGCGTGATTGCTGCAACCAGCCATGACCTGAAGCAGCTGGTAGCGGAGGGAAAATTCCGGTCGGACCTCTATTACCGCCTGAATGTGCTGCCGATCGTGCTGCCGCCGCTTCGGGAGCGGATTGCGGATCTGGACGCGTTGTGCGAACACCTGCTGGAGCAGATCGCCACGCGTACCGGCATGCCGCAGCGCGAACTGACGCCTTCCGCCCGTGCGTTGCTGGCCTCGTACAGCTGGCCCGGCAATGTGCGTGAACTGCGCAATGCGCTGGAGCAGGCCGGCATGGTCACCGACAGCATCGCATTGTCCGCCGAGGATTTTGCATCGATCCTGCCGGTTGAGGACAGCACTGCTCCCGCTATTCCTGCTACTCCCGCCGCTCCGGAGCGGGGCAGGACCAGTTCGGATTCGGCTGTTCGTCCACTGGGCGAGGCGATTGCAGAGCTGGAGAAAAAGCTTATCCAGTCCGCGCTGGAAAGTGCCGGTGGCAACAAGGCACTGGTGGCGCGGCAGCTGCGTATTTCGCGTGCCACGCTGTATCAAAAGATCGTCGATTACCAGCTTATGTCTGACTAATAGACATGTGTACAAAAAAAAGACAGTGCGCAAACAGGTTATAAATCAGCGATATAACAAGATATAAGCAAAAACTGTTTTGTTCTTGAACACATTTCTGGCCCGTTGAAAGCACTCTGGTCCCTAATTTGCCCCTGATTTTCTATTTTTTTATTTAAAATCAAACAGTTGGAATGTCTGGCACGGCAATTGCCATGGCTGTTCACTCGTTAATGGCGGCGGCGCAAAGGGTCTGATGGAAGAAGGGCGCCCCTTCATTTTTTCGAAGTGGATCTGGAGGCAAGGTGCGGCTCACGAACAAGGTAGCGCTGATTACAGGTGCGGGCAGAGGGATCGGCAAGGCGACGGCGCTCAAGTTTGCTAGGGAGGGCGCAAGGCTGGTGGTTTGCGACCTGGACGATGCAGTCGCGGAAACCGTCGCGGAGATTCGCTTGCAGGGCGGTCAGGCGATCGGCTTCAAGGTGGATGTGACCAAGCCCGAGACGATCGATGCAATGGTCAACGGCGCACTCACCACCTATGGCCATATTGATGTGCTGGTCAACAATGCCGGGATCGTAGCGGACGCGCAGTTGAAGAAAATGACGGACGATCAGTTCGACAAAGTCATCGATGTCAACCTCAAGGGCACGTACAACTGCACCAAGGCGGTGATTGACGCAATGATCGAGCGGAAGAGCGGCGTGGTCCTCAATGCGTCATCGATCGTCGGCATTTACGGCAATTTCGGTCAGACGAACTACGCGGCGAGCAAGTTCGGCGTGATCGGCATGGCAAAGACCTGGGCGCGCGAACTGGGCAAGCATGGCATTCGCGTCAATGCGGTGTGCCCGGGCTTTATCGAAACGACGATCCTCAAGTCGATGCCGGAAAAGGTGATTCGCACACTCGAAGAGCGGGTGCCGCTCGGGCGTCTCGGCAAGCCGGAGGAAATCGCGAATGCATTTGCATTCCTCGCTTCCGACGAGGCGAGTTATATCAACGGTGCAGTAATTGAAGTTAGTGGTGGCATGACCCTGTAACGGAAAACAAAATAAACAGGGCAGAGCAGTCTCGAAAAATCACAAATGGTAGTGGTGATCTTGGTTCCGATCCTGGTCCCATAAGAGAAACCATTGTTTTCCGGCCGGGAGCGGCTGGTCCATGCAAGGAGAGAGACAACATGGCAACACGCAAGACTTTATGCGTCACATCGCTGGTGGCTGTCGGGCTGCTGGCGGCATGCGGTGGCGCGGCTGCAGCGGAATTCAACAAGAAGCCGAAATTCCTCGGGCTGATTCAAAAGACGACCTATGACGGCGTCAGCGACGACCTGCTGACCGCCGGACTGGGCAAGGCCGGGATTCAGGCTGCCGCGCCGCTCTATGCGGACGCGGCAAACCCGACTGCGGCGGAACTGCGCCGCAACACGATCCATTCCAACTACCGTGCGCTGGTCGATGTCACGACCAACGGCGGTTACGGCACGCTGTTCGGGCCGAACGTCGACAACAATGGCGTTGCATCGCTGGGCGACGGCAAGATCGCGGGCGACGAGTACATCGCCTTCGCGAACGAAGGAAGCGATGACAGCAATGTCACGCTGATGGTCCAGATTCCGGCCAGCTTCGACAAATACAATCCCTGCATCGTGACGGCAACCTCGTCCGGCTCGCGCGGTGTCTATGGCGCGATCGGCACCGCCGGCGACTGGGGGCTGAAGCAGCGCTGCGCTGTTGCGTACAGCGACAAGGGCAGCGGCATCGGTTTCCACAATCTGCAGGCCAACACCGTAAACCTGATGAACGGCATTCGCGCAAACGCGGACGCCGTAGGCAAGGATTCCAATTTCACCGCAGACCTGAAAGCAAGGGAGCTGGCGGCCTTCAATGCGGCATTCCCGAATCGCTTCGCCATCAAGCAGGCGCACTCGCAGCAGAATTCCGAAAAGAGCTGGGGCAGATACACGCTGCAGGCGGTCGAATTCGCGTTCTACGTGCTCAATGAAAAATTCGGCGAGATCGCGAAGAACGGACGCCGGCTGGAGACCATCAAGCCTTCCAATACGATCGTCATCGCGTCGAGTGCGTCGAATGGCTCGGGGGCAGCATTGCTCGCGGCTGAGCAGGACCGCAATGGCCTGATCGACGGTGTGGCGGCTTCCGAGCCGGTCGTCGAAGTTGCGCTCAATCCGGCACTCAGCATCAAGCGCGGAAATGCCAAGGTGAGCGGTGCAGGCAAGCATCTGTTCGACACCATGACCATCGCCAATCTGTACCAGGCGTGTGCGGCCCTGTCACCGTCGGTCAGTGCATCGCCTTTACTTGCGCTCATCAATCCGACCCTTGGCGCGAACCGCTGCGCCGCACTGAA
>JAEZVM010000134.1 GCA_023420795.1 Pseudomonadota bacterium | reverse complement strand
GCTTTGCAGGGCCGGCACCAGCGGCTGGATCTCGGCCGCGCCGCGGCTGACCGTGTACCACAGCAGGAACGCGACCGCCGCCGAGATCACCAGCAGCACGAAGGGACCGAGCTGGCGTGTCTCATACTGTTCCTCGTAATACAGATAGAACAAGGCGGTGATCAGCGAGAACAGGATGAAGACTTCATACAGGTTGGAAACCGGAATATGCCCGACGTCGACGCCGACCAGATAAGACTCGTACCAGCGCACCAGCATACCGGTGAAGCCGAGCACGACCGCAGCCCAGGACAGCTTGCTGCCGACCGCGCCGCCGAAATCCGAACGCGTGATCAGGCCGCCCCAGTAGAACAGCGTTGACAGGAAGAACAGCGTGCTCATCCACAAAATTGCCGACTGACTCGACAGCGCGTATTTCAGGAAGAACTTGCTGTTGGCCGCTTCCAGCGCGCCGCCGTACAAGACAATTGCCGACAATGCTAGCGCGGCCAACAGTGCCATCAGCCAGCGCACCGGCTTCCATTGCCAGCCCAGCCACGCGAAGGCGGGGACCGACAGCAGCAGCATCGCTTCCTCATACACATCCATGTACTCGCCAAAGCGGTTGAGCGCGAACAGCGCCCCGGCCAGCAGCGCGAGCGCATATAGCCAGTCAACGACCGTCAAGCGCTTGAAATAGCCGGGCGGTGCGGAATAGGTTTGGGCTTGGGTGAGTTCCATCATTTTCTCCGAGCGATGCAATGGCGACCGTTCAGCTTAAGCCGGTTTCGCCAGTTGTGCTTTCAGTGTTTCAAATTCCTTTTCGAAATCCAGCGTCTTGCGCTGCGTGCTCAGTGCCATCAGCGCATGCGTGCGGCCTTCGCTATCCGGCTTGAGCCAGATCCACAGGCGGCGCTCGCGGATGTAGAACATCGCGAACACGCCGATGGTCAGGAACAGGCAGCCAAGATACACGATGCTCTTGCCGGGCGAGCGCGTTACTTGCAGCACAGAAGCTTTGATCTCTTCGAACTCGTTGAGTTGCAGATAGACCGGCGCGCCATAGAGTGTCGCATCTGACAATGCATTCATGCCGGTCTGCAGGAATTGCGTGTTCTTTTCGTTGACGGGAAGCGCCGGCAGTCCATCCTGTTCGCGCGCCGCCTGCCACAGTTCCCACAGGCTGCCGTTCAGTATCCGCATGAAGATTGCGGCAGTTCTTTCCTGTTCCGCGGGAGGCACTTTTTCAAGAAACTTCGCCACCGCGGAATAGCCGCCATCCTTGCCGTCACCCGCAAACACCTCCAGCCCGCGTAATGCCGATGCCTGCAACTGGTCGCGCAGGTTCGCCGCATTCGGCTTTGCCTCCGGCATCGCCTGCCGCGCATAGCGCTGCGCAGCCTGTACTCGCAGTTCGGGAACGGACAACGCGGCGCGCAAGCGCATCCATTCCTGCACCGTTCCCTTGTCGTCAGCGGGAATGCGCAGATATCGGAACTCCTCACTCGGCGAATCGCGCATGCCAGCCAGGAAAACACTCGCTCCATCGAGCATCACCGGCAGCATGTAGTTGTGATACTCGTGCGCCTGTCCGGTCTTGTCGCGCAGCTTATATTGCACGCTCGGGCCGACGTTTCTCAGGTCCTTGCTGTCCGGATTCTTCGCGGCGGAACCGAGCTGCTTGCTGAGGCCAGCAGTGAATCTCTCATTGAAGCTCTTATCCGTGTCCACCGCCCGCACATCCTGGCCGGCTTCCGCCATGTTCTCCACATTGAAAGGACGGAAACCGGTCCATTCGACGGTATAGCCGGCATCGCCGCCCAAGGGCGTGGTGCCGCCCACCTCGCCAGCAAACGGGAAGCTCGCCTTTTGCGCGCCACCCATCGGATAACCGGTCAGCTTCAGCTTGCTGCCGCCATCATCGAAACTGGACTGGTAAACCGCAATGCCCTTGTAGATCAGCGGCTGATTGACCTTGATCGTCGCCTCGAAGGTCTTGCCGGTTTCGCCGTCGCGCACCACCACGTCGCTGGCGAACAGCTTCGGCATGCCGGTCGAATAATGCTCGACCGTAAACTTCTTCAGCTGGATTGAGAACGGCAGTTCCTGCACCAGCACACCACTTTGCTGCTGCAGGATTGCGGAGCTGCTGGTCGCGCCCTCGGGAATGAAGGTATTGCCGCGGAAGGTCGGATTGGCGACGCTCAGCCGGTGTTGCTCGGGGATATCTGCGATCACGCCGCCGCCGGTGAACGGCGTCTTGCCGCTGAACCATAGCTGGAAACGGATCGGCAGATCGGAATCCAGCAGGCCGCCGATACAGATGATCACGATCGCGCTGTGCGCGAAGATGTAGCCCCATTTATTGGCGGCTCCCCGCTTGGCCGCGATTAGCCGGCCATTGTCCTTCTCGACAATCTTGAACTTGTAGCCGCCGGCAGCGACCCGGTGTGCGAGCTGCTGCGTGGATGCATCCAGCGACGCTGTGCTGCTCCATTCCATCTTGTGATGAAAGTTGCGCAGCGACTGCTCGCGCACATTCTCGCGCCAGCTGCGCATGTCACGCAGCATCTTTGGCGTATTGCGCACGATGCACAGCGTGGTCGATACCACCAGAAAGCCCATGATCAGCAGGAACCACCATGCCGAATACACTGCATACAGACCGAGCTTGTCGAAGATGTCGAACCAGAACGGGCCGAACTGGTTCACGTAATTCGTCATCGGCTCGTTCTGCTTGAGTACCGTGCCGATGACGGAGGCAATCGCAATCACCGTCAGCAGGCTGATTGCAAAACGCATCGACGAAATCAGTTCGGTCGTCTCGGCCAGCCAGCGGCGCCGTGTCTTGAGATGCAATCCGGAAGTACTAACGTTCATTTGTCTGGTCTTCAAAAGCAAAGGGGGTGGCATTTGCCACCCCCTCCATCTGTCTTGTTCTACTGTGTCCTGCTTATTTGAGGCCGGCGATATAGTCGGACACCGCCTGGATTTCTTCATCCAGCATGCGCTTCGAAATCGCGGTCATCTGCGCGCTGTTGGCACGCGCGCCGGCGCGGAAAGCCGTCAGCTGTGCCGTGGTGTAATCCTGATGCTGGCCGGCCAGACGTGCATACTGAGCCGGGATGCCGCCGCCGCTCGCGCCATGGCAGCCTGCGCAGGCCGGCACGTTCTTTTCTGCGATGCCGGCACGGTAAATCTTCTTGCCCAACTCAACCGTGTTCTTGTTCTTCGCGGCACCAGGCTGCGGAGTCTGCTTCGCAAGATAGGCCGCAATGTTCTTCATGTCCTCTTCGCTCAAACCGTTTGCAATGCCGGTCATCACAGGATTGTTGCGTTGCGGAGTCTTGAAGTCGGCCAACTGCTTGACGACATACGCGGCATGCTGTCCGGAGAGCTTCGGATTTTGCGGAATGGAGGAATTGCCTGCGGGGCCATGGCAAGCGGTGCAGGCCAGAACGCCACGAGCTGCATCGCCATTGTTGTACAGCGCTTCGCCCTTGGCGAGGTCAACCTTGGGAGCTGCTTTCTCTTCTGCCGCATTCGCGATGGAAGAAACCGCCAGCATCGCGACAAAAAAGGACTTCACAAACGGTAAAAACGCACGGTTCATTCAAACACCCTGAGGACTTGATATTAAAATTCTGGCCGATGGCGGCGATCTGGTTAATTGTGCCGCGCAGCGTCTGCGGCGCAACAACAGATAACCCCTTATTGTACAATAGCTTTCCGGCATTTTTGCCCCCTTTGCTGCATTTTCTCCCCTCATCATGTCCCTACTTTGGCAAGCCCGTTTCTTCACCACGGTGAACCATCTCCGTGACTTGCCAAAAACGCAGGTCCCGGAAATCGCCTTCGCCGGCCGCTCCAATGCCGGTAAGTCCACCGCAATTAACATTCTCTGCAACCAGAAGAGACTGGCCTTTGCCTCGAAGACACCGGGCCGCACGCAGCACATCAATTATTTCTCGATCGGCGGCGCACATGTCGCCCAGCACCGGAACGATCCGACCAAGGTAGAGGAAATCCGTGCGCTGCTCGTCGATCTGCCCGGCTATGGATATGCCGAAGTCCCCGGCGAGGCCAAGCAGCACTGGAATCAACTGCTCGGCTCTTACATCCAGAATCGCAAACAGCTCGCGGCGCTGGTGCTTATCATGGATTCGCGCCGCCCGTTCACCGAGCTGGACGTGCAGATGCTGGAGTGGTTCGTCCCTACCGGCAAACCGGTGCATTGCCTGTTGACCAAGGCAGACAAACTGAACCGGAATGAATCGACCAATGCCTTGCGTCTTGCGCGCACCGTGCTCAACAGCTATGTTGATGAGCAAGGAGGTCCCTTCCCCTTTAGCGTGCAGCTGTTTTCGGCACTAAAGAGAATAGGCATCGACGAAGCAAACGACAGGATTCTGGAGTTGGCCGGATTGAATGAAGAGCCGCCTCAAGAATCCACCCGAGGCAATGACGATTAATAATTTTCCAATTCTTCAAGCAAAAAAAACCCTGGAGAAAGGGGAAGATCTCCAGGGTAGTAACGCCTTATCGCTAATGCCACGATAGGCCCCGCTCAGGGAGGAGAAGCGGGAGGTGAGTGATCACCTATCCCTAAGAGCCGCCTGAGCAGAAAAAGTTTCACGGATTTGCATAAAACTTTATTCAACTGCGTTTAATTCACCGAAAAACCGCTATGTCACATTCCTTCCAAGCGAGCAATTTCCCCGGCGTACGTATGCGCCGCATGCGTAAAGATGCCTTTTCTCGCGCGATGATGCGTGAGCATGTACTCACTTCCGCCGATCTGATCTATCCGGTTTTTATTCTGGATGGAAAAAATCAGCGGGAACAGGTGGCTTCCATGCCAGGCGTGGAAAGGTTGTCTGTTGATCAATTGTTTGCTGTTGCGGAGGACTGCGTATCACTCGGGATTCCGGTACTGGCTCTCTTCCCGGTCATCGATCCGTCCCTGAAAACGCCGGACGGCATCGAGGCAATCAACCCGGCCGGCCTGGTACCACGTGCGGTGCGCGAACTGAAGCAGCGTTTCCCGGAATTGGGCATCCTGACCGACGTCGCGCTCGACCCCTATACCAGCCACGGCCAGGATGGCGTGATCGATGAAGACGGCTACGTGCTGAACGATGAAACCAGCGCGATCCTGGTGAAGCAGGCGCTGGCGCAGGCCGAAGCCGGCGTGGATATTGTCGCCCCGTCGGACATGATGGACGGGCGCATCGGCGCGATCCGCACCGCGCTGGAAGCCGACAAGTTCATCTACACGCGCATCATGGCGTACTCGGCGAAGTATGCTTCGGCCTTTTACGGCCCATTCCGCGATGCGGTCGGCTCGGCCTCCAATCTCGGCAAGGGCAACAAGGCCACTTATCAGATGGACCCGGCCAACAGCGATGAAGCTTTGCGCGAAGTGGCGCTCGACATCGCCGAAGGCGCGGACA
>JAEZVM010000126.1 GCA_023420795.1 Pseudomonadota bacterium | reverse complement strand
ACCAGTTGCAGGCTTCCATCGATATGCAGGTTGTTGGCGGCGATACGGGGTGCGCCGTAATTGAACTTCGGTGCGAGGATTGCTTCATGCACCGCATGGATGTCGTTGGCGGATATGCGGATGTCGCCATCGTCGCGCGCTTCATAGACGAACAGTTCCAGCTTCTCGATCAGCTCGCGCGTCAGGTAATTGCGTACGAAGCCGAAATCGTCTTCTTCCTTGACGATGCGGCGTGCGGTTTCGAGGCCGTGCTTCTCGATGATGTCTTCCCACATCGAAAAGCCGAGGTGGTAAGGATTGACCGCGAGGGCAAGCTGGCGCTCCGCCGCATAGGGCCGCACGACATCGGAATGTGCCTTGATCGCCGACAGATACAGATCGTGCGGCAGGAAATCCGCTTCGCGCAGCAGGCGCGCATGCCAGTACGACGCCCAGCCTTCGTTCATGATCTGGCAGGCGAACACCGGATAGAAATAGAACGATTCCTCGCGTACCGCGAGGAAAATGTCGCGCTCCCAGTCTTCCAGATCCGGTCCGTAGTGGGCGATGAACCACAGCAGGTCGTATTCCGGCTGCGGTGGGATGGGCATGCGCTTGACCACTGCCTGCACATCGGCATGCGGTTTCTCGCCCGGCAGGCTGCGGTAGCGTTTCTGGAATTCGTCCGGCTCCGGCTCGCCCTCAATCTTTGGCGGCTGCAGCGGATACAGCGCGCGATGCAGTTCGCGCGTGATGTCGATATGCGGCTCCAGCGCCAGCGCCGCATCCAGCACGGCTTCGACCCTTTCCTGCCCGTGCTCCTGGATCGCGTTTTCGATGTTGTGCGCGCGTGCGGCCGCCTGTTCGAGAATGTGCCCACCGGCCATTTCCATGAAGTGCGCGAACAGATGGTTGTTCTTTGCAAAGTCGGCATGTCCGAGAACATGCGCGGTGACCAGTGTGTTTTCCGGCAGCGTGTTGCCGTTGACCAGATAGGCGCGGCACGGATCGCCCGGGAACATCACTTCAAAGATGCGTGAATGGCCCATGCCCTGGCGGATCAGCTGATGGATGTAGCGCACGCCGAACGACCAGTGATGCATCCGCACCGGCAGCCCATAGACGGCGATCTCCATCATGAAATTGTTCGGCACTAGCTCGAAATCGACCGGGTAGTAGTCGAGGCCGAGGTCACGCGCGAGCTGTTCGATCCGCGTCGAGTACTGCTTCAGGTTTTCCACGTCTTCAGCGGAATTGGTCGTCGTGCACATAAATCCTTCCCTCTATTCGGCCTGCTGCTGGATGAAGAACTTGCGTATCGCCTTCCAGATGTCTTCATGCCGCGTCAGGATGCTGCTGCCGATCGGTGCGCCGCTGCGTTCGACCTCTGCGCACAGCATCTTCATTTCGGTTTCGGAAGTGCGTGGCGAGCCGGGCACGGTTTCGACATACCCGATGTAGTTGAGCAGCCTGCCCAGTTTGGTCAGGTATTCGGTGGCGGCGGCACGGTCTTCGGTAAAGTTCTCGCCGTCAGACGCATAGAACAGGTAGCCGTTGTACTGCGACGGGTCATACTCGGTTTCGATCAGTTCCAGCGCGAGCTTGAACGCGGTCGATGCACCGGTGCCGCCGGAGCCGCTGACATTGAAGAACTCGCTTTCGGAAAACTCCCATGCCTGCGTGGTATGCGCGACGAAGCGAGTTTCGACCTTGCCGTAACGGCGGCGTATACCCTGCAGCACGAAAAAGAAGAAACTCTTCGCCAGCTTGCGCTCGGCATCCGTCATGCTGGCTGACACATCCAGCGCGAAGATCACGACCGCGTTGGTCGCCGGTTTGCGTCGCTGCACCAGCTGCTTGAAGCGCAAATCCTCGTTGGTGAACGGCACCGGGTTTTCCTGCGTCTTCTCCTGCGTTGCGCGCCGCTTCACCGCTTCCTTCACGGTACGCCGGCGGTCCAGACGCGCGCGCGCGCCATGCTTGTCCCAGCCCTCGCGCACATATTCGTCATCGGTGACGGCGGTGTTGCGCTTCGGTTGCAGATCCGGCAGCTGCAGTTCTTCCCATAGCCAGTCGATGATGTCCTCGACCTTGAATTCCAGCAGCAGCTTGACTTCGCCCTCATTGTTGCCACCTTCGCCTTCGTCGCCGCCGAGGTCCGGCTGCGCCTGGCGCAGCACATCGCCCGGCTTGCCCTGACCCTGTCCGGCGCTGCTGTAGGTTTGCGATGCCGAATCGGCGAGGCGGAAGCGAGCATGTTCGAGCAGGCGCACCGGCACCTGCACGGTGCGGTCCTGCGGGCCGGTGATGACATCCGGGCCGGCCACCAGGTTTGGCAGATTCTGCTGTACCGCCTCGCGCACTTTCTGGTTGTGCCGCAACCAGTCGCGCGACCCGCGGGAGAACAGGTCGTACCACGGTGTTTCAGCAGAAATCGTAATGTGCTCAGTCATATAGCTTGCCGCCTCATTCCTGCGCCATCAGCGTCGTCACGTAATTGAGCGCTTCGCGTGCACTGTGGCTGTCATAACCGTACTCATCGACCAACCGTTTCTCGACCACGGAAATCTTTTGCCGTACTTCCTCATCCGGCCGGGTAGTGGAGCTGACCATGCGCAGCACTTCGCGCCGTTGCTCGAACAGGTATTGCTGGACCGCGTTGTGCAACTGCGCATGGCTGTCGAGCGTGAATTTTTCGCCGCGCTTGTAGGCCCCCATCGCCTTGCGCACCACCTCCTGGCGGAACGACTGCTTGCCGGAATCGGAGATGTGAATCTTTTCTTCCACCGCCCGCAGGAAGCGCTCGTCCGGCTTACGTTCCTCGTTGGTGATCGGGTCGTTGATCTGGCGGTTGTCGAGCATTGCTTCGACCTCGTCGAGATACTTGTCCAGCAGATCCTGCGCCTCCTGTTCGAAGGAAACGAACAGCGCCTTGTGCACGTCTTCCTTGACCCAGCGGTTGTAGAAATCCTTGCGCGCCAGAACTAGATAATCGATCCACTTACGCTTGCGCTTCGGATCGATGCGTGCGTCGTTCTCGATCCCGTCCTTGAGTGCAAGCAGCACATCCATCGTCGTCAGACTCTTCACATTGGTCTGGATGATGGCGTTCGACAGCGCATTGATGACGAAGCGGGGCGAGATGCCTGCCAGCCCCTCATCGGGCATGTGCTGTTTCATCTTTTCCACTTCGGCGTGCGCATAGCCTTCTACCTCTTCATTGGCGTAGAGACGGACTTTCTTGCTTAGTTCCAGATCCCTGTCCTCGCCTTCATGCAGGCGGGTGAAAATCGCGAACACTGCTGCCGCGTGCAACACATGCGGGTCGAGGTGTACCGCTCGGAACGCAGGTGCCGCGGAGGAAATCAGTTTCTTGTAAATTCGCGCTTCCTCCTTGTAATTCAGCGTATAAGGCACCTGGATGATGACCATGCGGTCCAGCAGTGCCTCGTTCTCGCTCTCCTGCAGGAACTTGCGGAATTCGGCGAGGTTGGTGTGCGCGAGTATCGTTTCGTCGAGATAGATCAGCGGGAAGCGCGATACCTTCACATTTTTTTCCTGCGTCAGCGTCAGCAGCAGGTACAGGAATTCGCGCTTGACCTTCAGGATCTCGATCATCTCCAGCATGCCGCGGCTTGCCGCATAGACGGCGCCGGACCATGACCATGCTCGCGGGTCGCCTTCGTCGCCGTACTCCGCCACCTTGGACAAGTCCACCGAGCCGACAAGATCGGCCAGGTCGGCAGTGGTGGGATCATGTGGCGCGTAGGTGCCGATGCCGACACGGCCGGCTTCCGAGATGAAGACGCGCTCGACCGGCATGCGCAGGAAATCGCCCTTGTGCTCGGTTTCAAGTCGCATCCGGCAATGTGGGCAAACTTCGCCGGTAATATCGACGCCGTAGGTCTCGCGGAAACGTGGACGCAGCGAATGCGGCACGAGATGCAGCGGTGACTCGTGCACCGGGCAACCCTTGATGGCATAGATCGCGCCGGCATCGGTGTGGCTGTATTCCTCCATACCGCGCTTTAACAGGATGACCAGCGTGGATTTGCCGCCGGAAGGCGGGCCAAGCAGCAACAGCAGGCGCCGCCCGACTTCGGAGCCGGCGGCCGCCGCCTTGAAATAATCGACGACGCGATCGATCGCTTCATCGACGCCGAACAATTCCTGATCAAACAGCTTGCAGCGGAACTTACCGTCCTGATCCTCGCAACCCATCCAGCGAATCATGTCCCACATATATTGGTGCGACGTGCGCGCTGCACCCTGCGGGTCTGTCGTCATGACTTTTTCGAGAAATTGCGACAGCGTCCCGGACCAATAGACGGCGCGATGATCCTTGGTAAACGCCTCCAGGCTCTTCAGGAGGTCGTTTTGCTGTTCGGTACGATTGATGTCGCTATGAGTGGTCATGACGTGGTCTCCCCGTAAGTTTATCGATGTACATGATGGACATTCGAAATCGCATTACGTTTCTCTCACTCTCAGGTTAAGTATAGGGCGCTGAAAAAAATTGGAACGATGAGTGCGGTCAATGAATGCCTTTCGTCTCGCTTGCGCAACCGCTTCATCGGCGTGCGTGCACATCGAGGGATAGCAAGATGCATGCAAGCATATGGAGCTTTGCGAAGAGCCCGTCGCCGCAAAGCGAAAGCGAAGGTGGGGTGCAGAAGATATACGTATACGCGCTGCGACGATTCTCTGGACATTCTCTTTTCATGCCATTCGACAATACTGCAGCTTGAAAAAATTACAGAGGATGAAATGACCGGCCGACGGCTGCGTGTGATTGCCAGAGGAAATATTGATGTACTTCGACGTTGGCTGAGCACGCTTCGCTATAGTCGTTTTGAGTGCAATAAAAATGATGACGGAGACAGCATGCGCCGCACAAACAAAATAGAGATATTCCGGGCCGAATCCATTGCGATTTTGTTTGCGCTTTTATTGGGCACATCAGCTGCGACAGCGGCGGAAGAAAGCTCGCTCGGCAATGTCG
>JAEZVM010000193.1 GCA_023420795.1 Pseudomonadota bacterium | reverse complement strand
TCGGGGCGGACGCTGATATGCACCAGAATCTGGCCAACCTCGCGTGGATCGAAGGTGATTTCCTCGACCTTGCCCACGTCCAGCCCGCGATACCGCACCGCAGCCTGCGGATTGAGGCCGGGAACCGACAGCTTGGTGGCGATCTGGTACGGCACCCATTCGACCTGATCGCGATTGAGCCACATGCCGATGGCGATGGTGGCAACCAGTAGCGCGATGGTGAACAGGCCGGCAATCAATGCATGCGCCTTATTTTCCATGATGGATTTCCATATCTTTTTCGCGTAATACTTCCAGCGCACGCTGCCCGCGCGCGCCAAGGAAAAACTGCCTGATGAACGGATGCGGAACATCCAGCACCTGTTCCGGCGTGCCGATCGCGACCACGCGCTTTTCCGCCAGCACTGCGATCCTGCTTGACAGCGCGAACAGCGTGTCGAGGTCGTGCGTGACCATCACCACCGTCAGGTGCAATTGCTGGTGCAATCCTCGAATCAGCGCCACGAAGCTGTCCGACAGGTCGGGGTCAAGGCCGGCGGTCGGCTCGTCCAGGAACAGCAGTTCCGGCTCCAGCGCCAGCGCGCGGGCCAGCGCCACCCGCTTGACCATGCCGCCGGACAGGTCGGACGGCATCTTCAGCGCATCCTTCGGCCCGATGCCGACCATGTTCAGCTTCAGCAATACCGCATCGCGGATCAAGTCTTCCGGCAGGGCGCGCAGCTCGCGCAACGGCTGCGCGACATTGTCGAACGCGGACAGCGCGGAAAATAGCGCGCCGTGCTGGAAAAGCATGCCCCATCTATTGCGCAGCCGGCGCTGATGCGCGCCATTGCCGCCGCCGTGGATATTTTCGCCGAACACATGCACGCTGCCGCGAGTCGGTTTTTCCAGCCCGAGCATCTGCCGCAGCAGCGTCGTCTTGCCGGAGCCGGAGCCGCCGACCAGCGAGAGGATTTCACCCGCCTGCACTTCCAGGCTCAGGTCCTGGTGAATGACAAACTGGCCGAACTGCGTCCAAAGGTTCCTTATCTGGATGATCGGTGCCGGCATCAATAGAACCCCACGCCCTTGAACACGATCGCGAACACCGCATCGGCCAGGATCACCACGGTGATCGCGGTGACGACCGATAGCGTGGTGCCTTGCCCCAGGCTTTCGGTATTCGGCTTGATGCGCAGGCCGAAATGGCAGGCGACCAGAGCGATCAGGCAGCCGAAGGTCACGCCCTTGCCGAGGCCGATCCAGTAGTTCGCCAAGGGCACCGCATCCGGCAGCTCCTGGAGGAAATAGGTGGCCGACAGGCCCAGTTCCAGCTTTGCCGCCGCCATGCCGCCGAGCAGCGCAACCGCATCGGTCCATACCACCAGCAGCGGCATCGAAATCGCCAGTGCCAGCACGCGCGGCATGATCAGCCGGAAGCCGTGCGGCATGCCCATCACCAGCATCGCGTCGAGTTCTTCGGTGACGCGCATCACGCCAAGTTGCGCGGTGATCGCCGAACCGGAACGGCCGGCGACCAGGATCGCCGCCAGCAGCGGACCGAGCTCGCGCACGATGCTCATGCCCAGCAGATTGACCAGATAAATGTCGCCACCGAAGGTTTGCAACTGCTGCGCCGAAAGATAGGACAGCACAACGCCGATCAGGAAGCCGACCAGCGCGGTGATGCCGAGCGCCTGATAGCCGATATGAAAGATGTTTGACGAAATTTCCTTCCAAGGGCCGCGCAGCGGATGTCTTGCGAACGACATCACATCGAGCGCGAGCTGTCCGATCAGCCAGACAAAACCCAGCAGGTGCACTGCGAAGTCATGCATGAAGCGGCCAATCACCACCGGTGAAAACCAGTATTCTGGTTTCTGCTCGGGCAGCGCCAGCGAGCCGGCTCGTTCGATCCTCCCGAAAATTTCTTCCTGCATCGGCGATAGCGCCAGCCGGGACGGCCGGGCCTTGCCCCATGCATTCCAGAACAACTGCGCGCCGACATGATCCAGCGCTGCGATGCCAGTCAAATCCCAGGCGATATCGTTCTCTTTCGGCAGGTTTTGCAGCCCGGACTGGATGCCGGCCATCGCACCGGGTTGCGTCAGTGCATGCACCTGCCATGCGCCGCTCGCGGACACGGTAGTTTGCCTGTCCTTGTGAATAGTGAGCAGCGGCGAAGGATGCTGGTTTGACATGCCGGTAGTGTAAGGGAGAATATCGCGGGGGTCATCCGCAACTACTTTGCGGCAGGCATCCCGCTACAATGCCGGCATGGAAAACACGCTTGCCTCCGAACGCATCGCTGCCCTATGCCGGCCTGCCGCCCAGCAGGTGACGGTGCGGGTGGTCGATGAAACCGGCTCGACCAATGCCGACCTGCTTGCTGCATTGAATGAACTGAGCAGCCCTCTGCTGCTGATCGCCCGCTCGCAGACCGCCGGCAGGGGGCGCGCCGGCCGCAGCTGGCTTTCGGTGCCGGACAAGTCGCTCACCTTTTCGCTGGCCTGGAAATTCCATTCACCGGTGCATGCGCTGGTCGGCCTGCCGCTGGCGGTTGGTGTTGCGCTCGCCGATGCGCTTGCGATGTTCGGCGTGACGGCCAGCCTGAAATGGCCGAACGACGTGCTGCACGAAGGCAAGAAGCTGGCCGGCATCTTGATCGAGACGGCCCATGCCGGCCGGGTGCCGCATGATGCGAGCTGGGCTGTGATCGGCATCGGCATTAACATGGCGCTCGGCGAACATGCGGCTGCGCAGATCGGCCGGCCGGTGGCCAGCATACCGTGGTTGGCGGACCTGGATAGGGACACGCTGATGGCAACCCTGTTGAGCGGCCTGGCTGAAACGCTGGTGCAGTTCGAGCATGAAGGGCTGGGTGCATTCACGCAGCGCTGGAATGCACTGCATGCATATCAGGGGCAGCCGGTGGTCATCCTCGACAACGGCCGGGTACTGCATGAAGGGATGGCGGTCGGTGTCGATGGCATCGGGCGCTTTCTGATGGATACCGCCGCCGGCCGCATTGCGGTCATGGCGGGCGATGTATCGTTGCGCGCAAGGGAGAACTAGACGGATGTTACTGTTGATTGACGCCGGCAATACGCGGGTGAAATGGGCGCTGGTCGCAAGAGGCGAGCGCACGGTCGGCAAGTGGGCGGCATCGGGCCGTGTCGAGCATGCGCAGATGCGGCAACTGTGCGAGGAATGGAGCGGGCAGCACATCGTGCGGGTGCTGATATCGAATGTCGCCGGACAGGCGATGCGCGATTCGCTGGAGCAGGTGCTGCTCGGCGCGCTCGGCATGCAGCCGGTACCGCTGGAGTGGTTCGCATCTGCTCCTGAACTGGCCGGCATCCGCAACAGTTACCGGCAGCCGACGCAGCTCGGCTGCGATCGTTTCGCCTCTGCTATCGCGGCGCATACCCTGTTCCCGGGCCGGGCGCTGATCGTCTCCACGTGCGGCACCGCGACCACGGTGGATGCAATCACCGCAGAAGGCGTTTTCCTGGGTGGTATGATCCTGCCCGGACTGGGGCTGATGGCGCAGTCGCTTGCGAAAAACACCGCGCAGCTGCCGCAGGTTGCCGAAACCCTCGATGTGTCGGAGCCGTTTGCCGACCACACCGATGCGGCGATCGTCAGCGGCTGCCTTGCGGCGCAGGCCGGCGCGATCGAGCGTGCGGCAGCCGCGCATGCACGGCGGCAGGGCGAGGTGCAATGCATCCTGTCCGGCGGCGCAGCGTCACTGATCGCGCCGCATCTGTCGGTGCCGCATACGACGGTCGAGAATCTGGTGCTGTTGGGCCTGCATACGGTTGCAATGAGTACATGATGCTGAAATTTTTTTTCTGGATACTGCTGTTCGCCAATGCCGGTCTGCTCGCCTACCAGCAGGGCGCGCTGGATGCGCTGCTGCCGAACGGACATGAGCCGGCGCGTCTTGCAAATCAGCTCAATGCCGACAAGGTGCGGCTGATTCCGCCGCCTGCCGCCAAGCCGCAAGAAGCGCCGGTCGCGGAGCCAGCACCGACGCAGAAGCAAGCGGAGATACTCGCCTGCGTCGAAGTGGGCAATTTCAATCCGGAAGAGGCAAAGAACTTCAGCGCGCAGCTTGCACCGCTGTCCCTTGGCGAGCGCGTCTCGCAGCGCGAGATCCGGCAGGTATCGTCGTACATCGTTTACATACCGTCGCAAGGCGACCGGGAAGCGGCGGAGCGCAAGGCGGAACAGCTGCGCCAGCTTGGCGTCACCGATTTCTTCATCATCCAGGACAATCCGGCGCTGCGCTGGGCGATTTCGCTCGGCGTGTTCAAGCAGGAAGAGGCGGCGCGCACGCATCTGGCCAACCTGAACCAGCAGGGCGTGCGCAGCGCGCGTATAGGCCCGCGCGGCAGCGCCACCGGCCTGGTCGCCTTCCAGTTGCGCAATATCGATGCCGAAACGAAAAGCGCGCTGGATCAGATCAAGACCGGCTTCCCGAAACAGGCAATGCGGGACTGCGAACCGGCGTAACCTGCTACAGCAGGCTGCGCTGCTCGACCAGCTTGCCGCCGACTGACTGATAAATCACGACCGTGCCATCCTTGATGTCGCCCTTGCTGTCGAATTCGATGGCGCCCTGGATCTTGCCCGAGAACGAGCCTTTCGCCAGCGTCTGCAGATAGTCTTCCGGCTTGGCCGAGCCAGCCTGCTGCATCGCCTGCGCGAGGATGTGGATGCCGTCGTACGACAGCGCGGAATAGGCTCCCGGCGCGCCGAACTTGGCCTTGTACATTTCCATGAAGCCGATGCCGGCCGACAGCCATGACGGCGGCACGCCGGCGATCGAACAATAATAGTTGCTGTCCGCGCTGCCCTGCGCATTCTTGATAGTGGAGGCGTCGCACATCGCATCGGCCACCACGAACCTCACCGTCGAGCCCGCGCTGCGCATGGCTTTCAGCAGCGGCAGGCCAGCTGCTTCGTCGCCGCCGAAAAACACCACGTCAGCGCCAGTCTCTCCCAGCTTCTTCGCGAGCGCGGTGTAATCCATGGTCTTCGCATCGATACTCTCGCGCGGCGCCTGCTTATCCTTCGCCTGCAGTGTGCGTGCAACCTCGTCGGCGATTCCGGCGCCGAAGATGGTGCGGTCGTCCACGAGATGCACGGAATTCGGATGCAGCTTCTCGATCAGCCGGGCCAGCGCCGCGCCCTGCTGGATATCGTCCGCGGTGATGCGGAAGGCCGTCTTCATGCCATGCGGGTGTATTGCGGATTGGTCGAGACCGACAGTTGCGGAATGCCGGCGTTGGCATACAGCGGAGCGGCTGCGATTGAGACGCCGGAATTGAAATGGCCGAATACGGCGGCAACGCCGGCGCCGATCAGTCGCTGTGCAGCCGCCTTGCCGTCTTCCGGCGATGCCTTGTCGTCCTCGACGACCAGCTCGAAGCGTGCGCGCTTGCCGTCGATGACGGTGTAGTCGCTGTTGAGCTCGTCAATTGCAACTTGTGCGCCGTTTGCGATGTCCTTGCCGTATTGCGCCAGCGTGCCGGACATCGGTGCGACCACGCCGATCTTGACGGTGACTTCACGACTGCAGCCGGCAAGCAGCACGAGCATCAGGCTGATGCCGAGATTGCGGATAACTTGATTCATTTTTCTCCCCCCTCAGGTTGGATTACCCGAAGCGGATGATAATTATTGTTTCTTAGAAACTAAAACCAAATGTCACAAAGCTGAAACGTTTATGGAAAATACGTTGCTTTTCGGCAACATTTTCGGGCGGCCGGTTTTTCGGATCCAAATGGGAGAGGGCGGATATCGAACCCTGAAAAAGCGGCCGAAAGGCAGGGAAATCACTCAGGAAAACGCTGCGCTTTCGCTGTAAAATCCCGCAATTCATTTAAGCGCACGAGGCCTTGCCATGACTGAACTTACCGATCCGAACACCGACCTGAGCGGGGTGGCCCCGCGTATTAAGGCGGAAATTCTTGCTGAGGCGCTGCCCTATATCCGCAAGTTCCATGGCAAGACCATCGTCGTCAAATACGGCGGCAATGCGATGACCGAAGAGCGCCTGAAGCACGGCTTCGCGCGCGACGTGATCCTGCTGAAACTGGTCGGCATGAACCCGGTCGTGGTGCACGGCGGTGGCCCGCAGATCGACAATGCGTTAAAGCGTCTCGGCAAGCAGGGCACCTTTGTGCAGGGCATGCGCATCACCGACGAGGAAACGATGGAAGTGGTCGAGTGGGTGCTCGGCGGCGAAGTGCAGCAGGACATCGTGATGCTGATCAACCACTACGGCGGCCAGGCGGTCGGCCTGACCGGCAAGGACGGCGGCCTGATCCGCGCGCGCAAGATGAAGATGCCGGACAAGGAAAACCCGGGCCAGTTCCTCGACATCGGCTTCGTCGGCGAGATCGAGGCGATCAATCCGGCGGTGGTGAAGGCTTTGCAGGATGATGCCTTCATCCCGATCATTTCGCCGATCGGTTTCGGCGAGGACGGGCAGGCCTACAACATCAATGCCGACGTCGTGGCCGGCAAGATCGCGGAAATCCTGAAGGCCGAAAAGCTGATCATGATGACCAACATCGCCGGCGTGCAGGACAAGAAGGGCAATCTCCTGACCGACCTGTCGGCGCGCGAGATCGACGAGATGTTCGCCGACGGCACCATTTCCGGCGGCATGCTGCCGAAGATTTCGTCGGCGCTCGACGCAGCGAAATCGGGCGTCAACACCGTGCACATCATCGATGGCCGCATCGAGCATTCGCTGCTGCTCGAAGTGCTGACCGAACAGGCGTTCGGCACCATGATCCGTTCGCATTAATATTCACCCTGCGGGATTCTGCCGACAGGAATCCCGCATCCTTTCCTTCCCTCTGCAGTAACTTCCCCCTCTTGCCGGCTTGTGCGATGGCTTTCGCTATTGCATTATTCTTTGGCTG
>JAEZVM010000100.1 GCA_023420795.1 Pseudomonadota bacterium | reverse complement strand
ATACCGATTTCGCCCGGCTGGCCGAGCGGCACCGGCTTGCCGTCGTCATCGAGAATCGCGATTTCGGTGGACGGAATCGGCAGGCCGATCGAGCCGCTGAACGCCTCGACGTCGGCCGGGTTGCAGGTCGCAACCGGCGCGGTCTCCGACAGGCCGTAGCCTTCAATGATCGGACAGCCAGTGACCTTCAGCCATTTGTCGGCAACCGCCTGCTGCACCGCCATGCCGCCGCCGTTGCAAATCTTTAGACCGGAGAAATCGAGCTTCGCGAACTCAGGGTTATTGAGCAGGCCGTTGTACAGCGTGTTTACTGCCGGCAGCACGTTGAATTTGTACTTGCCCAGTTCCTTGATAAAGCCCGGGATATCGCGCGGGTTCGGAATCAGGATATTCAGCGCGCCCCAGCGCGTACCCATCAGGCAGCACGCCGTCAGCGCGAAGATGTGATACAGCGGCAGCGCGCAGACGATGGTCAGCGGCTCGATCTTCGGCTCCTTCCTCAGCGCCGGCTGTGCCCATGCGTCGTTCTGCAGCACATTCGCGATCACGTTGCGGTGCGTCAGCGTCGCGCCTTTTGAAACCCCGGTGGTACCGCCGGTATATTGCAGGAAAGCCACATCTTCATGCGAAAGCTCGACCGGCTTGAGCGACAGGCGAGCGCCTTCAGACAGAACCTGCTTGAAGCGGATTGCGTTCGGCAGCGAGAAAGCCGGCACCATCTTCTTCACATTGCGCACGACGAAGTTGACGATCATGCCCTTGAGGCCGCCCAGCATTTCGCCCATGCTGGCGACGACCACATGCTTGACCTTGGTCTTGCCGATCACCTGTTCCAGCGTGGTGGCGAAGTTTTCGAGGATGATGATCGCTTCCGCGCCGGAGTCGTTCAGCTGATGTTCCAGTTCGCGCGGCGTATACAGCGGGTTGACATTGACGACGGTGTAGCCGGCGCGCAGCACGCCTGCGATCGCCACCGGATACTGCAACACGTTCGGCATCATGATGGCGACGCGCGCACCCTTCTTCAGGCCTTTGGCCTGCAGCCATGCGCCGAGTCGCTTGGAGAAGTCGTCAACTTCCGCATAGGTCATGAACTTGTCCATGCACACATACGCGTTGCGCGACGCGTGTTTGCGGAACGATTCTTCCAGCAGGTGTACCAGCGAGCGGTACTGCGTGTAATCGATTTCCGCCGGCATGCCTTTGGGATACGACTTCAGCCAAAATTTTTCCATTGTCTGCCTCTTGTTTTGTTGTGCGAGATGCTGCGGTTGTGGAATAAAAAACGAACGACCGATTCTTTTTTTAGTATAGATGCTATCGGTCACCGCTTCGCCACGCAAGCCTTTTGAACAATATCAGAACGTTTCCTCTACGTAATCGCCGCTATTGCGCCGCAACAAATTTAGCAAGCGAATCGGTGTCACTCCCCACAAAAATAAAAAAGCGACCGCTCGGGTCGCTTTTTTATTTTCAGCACTTGGGGCGATGTGTTCTATAGCTAGTCCGCGCTCGCTTGTGCTGTATTGGTCAGCGTCATTGAAGGCTCGGGAGCCAGACTCGCAAGCTGCCGATGTCGCTCTTCCTTGCCAAGCTTTGCCAGGGAACGCACCGCTTCATAGAAGCCTTTCATATCCTTTTGCTGCGCCCGCAGCGCACGGAATCCCGGCAAGAGATCATGATAGGTTGCGACCGCAGCCAGATGGGCATTGGATAACGGCTCGTCGAACCAGCGGTCATAGCCGCCGTAGCCGCCCCACGATTCCTTCAGCGCCTGGTACTCGTCTTTCAGTGCCTTGAAAATCGCTGCCTTCTCCTCCCGCTTTTCGGCGTCACTGGCATCGCGTTCGTAATTCGCTTCCAGCGCCTTGCGGTGCTTGAGCAGGAGCGCAAGAAAATCGCGCCGGCGGCTCTCATAGGCGGCGTATGCCGCACGCATCTTGTCATCGCCATGCACCGCCATCCAGCGCGCGACGCCGGCTTCTTCGACAGCCACGGCGAACGCCTCGTTGAAACGCGAATCTCCCGGCACATAGACTACCTGGTGCGCCAGCTCATGAAATACCAGCCGCGCCACTTCTCCGTCTGGGTGCCGGATGAAGGTGGACAGCACCGGATCCTTGAACCAGCCGAGCGTCGAATAGGCCGACACCCCCGCGACTTCGACGTCGTACTTCGAAGCGCGCAATTCGGCGGCATATGCCTGCGCATCCTTCTTGCTGTAGTAGCCGCGATAATTCACGCAGCCCGCCACGGGGAAGCACCATTGCACCGGCTTCAGCGAGAATTCCTCCGTCGCGACCACATTCCACAGCACGTACGGCCGGTCGAGATGCGCATAGGTGGTGTAGCTGTCATTGTCCGGCAGACCGAGTTCGCGCGCGGCGAACTTGCGAATATCCTTGACCTTGGCGAGCTTGCCCTTGAGCTTGTCCTCGACATCCGGGCGAGCCAGCCAGTCATCGATCGGCCGGGCTTCGGACAGCAGCGAAAACTGCCCATGCGCCGCCTGTGCAAAATATCCAAGCTGCGCGCAACCACCTACCAATGCCGCCACACCGCAAAAAACCAAGGCCCGCCACTTCGTCTTCATATACCGCTTATACCTTCTCCACCTGCACCAGCACGTCGTAGAACGTGGGCGCGTTGCCCATATCGGTCAGGCGCTGGCTGGTGACTTCATTGGCATTCCGACCATCGGCGGCGAACTTCTTCCACCAGATAGACAGGCCTACCACCAGCCCTTGGCGTGCCTTGTCGGTCACGCGCGCTTTCGCGATGAATGATCCGCGCCGGTTGTAGATGCGCACCTGATTCCCGTCTTCGATGCCGCGCTGCGCAGCGTCGAGAGGATGGATATCCAGATGCGGTTCGCCTTCCGTATCTCGCAGACTCTCCACATTGACGAAAGTGCTGTTGAGAAAGTTCCGCGCCGGCGGCGAAATCATTGCGAGCGGATATTCTTTTCCCAACTCCGGCGTGCTTAACAAGGATTCGTGCGGTGGAATGAAAGTGGGCAAAGGATCAAGACCATCTGCGAGCATGCGCTCCGAGTAGAACTCGCATTTGCCGGAAGGAGTGGGGAAACCGCCTTGCGCAAACGGCGCATCGGGCACGTTCAATTTTTGCCAGCCCTTGCGCTTGAGCGCATCCCAGTCGAAATGAATGGCGCGCGCATCATCCTGCTGGAACGCCCGCGCCGCCATCGTTTCATCACTGTCGCTGAAACAGGGATCGTCGAATCCCATGCGCGCTGCCAGCAGCCGGAAGATCTCCGTATTCGGCTTTGCCTGTCCCAGCGGCGCAATCGCAGGGTTGTTTGCCAGCATGTACAGATGACCGTAGGCAGAATGGATATCGACGTGTTCCAGTTGCGTCGTCGCCGGCAACAGGATGTCTGCGTAGTCCGCGGTATCAGTCTGAAAATGTTCGAGCACGACAGTGAACAGGTCTTCCCGCGCGAAACCCTGCGCGACCCGGGCCGAGTGCGGCGCGACGGCAACCGGATTTGAGTTATAGACAAGCAGCGCCTCGATCCGTGGCCCGAACTCCGGCGAGGCACCGCGTAACAGATCATCGCCTATCGTGGTCATGTTGATGGTGCGCACAGGCCCCGGCAACAGGTCGGGCCGCTGCAGCGCATGACTGTTCTTCGGGAAGGCATCGGACGTGGAAAGCTGGATGCCGCCGGCGGCATGTCGCCATGCGCCGACCAGCGCCGGCAGACAGGCGATGTTGCGCACTGCCATGCCGCCGCCATGCGTCCGCTGCACGCCGTAATTCAGGCGGATCGCAACCGCATCACCACGCCGGGCCGTACTGCCGTATTCGCGCGCCAACTGCACGATCTCCTCTGCGATGATGCCGCAAATCTGCGCGGCACGCTGCGGCGTCCACTCCCTCACCCGTTCCTTCAGGCGATCGAAGCCAAGCGTGTATCGCTCGATGTAATCCTTGTCGAGCAGGTCTTCCGCAATCAGCACATGCATCATGCCGAGCGCGAGCGCCGCATCGGTGCCGGGCAATAATGCAATGTGCTGATGGCACTTTTCTGCGGTAAGCGAACGATACGGGTCGATCGCAATCAGCCTGGCGCCACGCCGTTTCGCTTCCTGCGCGCGCGTCCAGAAGTGCAGGTTGGACGCGATCGGGTTTCCGCCCCAGATCAGGATCAGCTTGGCATTCTGGAACTGCTCGACGTCGGTGCCAATCCGCGCGCCGATGGTGTATTTGTAGCCTGCGCCGCCGGCGGATGCGCAAATGGTCCGGTCCAGCAGCGATGCGCCCAGCTTGTGGAAGAAGCGCGCCGCCATCGACTCTCCCTGTACCAGTCCCATCGTGCCGGCATAGCTGTATGGAACGATCGCCTGCGGATCGCGGGACGCGATTTCCCTCAGGCGTGCCGCAATGGTGTCGAGCGCCTCGTCCCAACCAATGGGAACAAACCTGCCCTCGCCTTTTCTGCCGATGCGCCTCATCGGCGTCAGCAGGCGATCCTTGTGGTAAGTGCGCTCGGTATAGCGGGCGACCTTTGTGCAGAGCACTCCGGCGGTGGTCGGATGATCCGGATCGCCGCGCACCTGGGTTGCGACGCCGTTTTCCACCGTCACCAGCAGTGCGCAGGTATCGGGGCAATCATGCGGACAGGTGGCGCGAATCGTTGAAGTCGTCATAAGCATCCGGCATCGCCGGCCAGTGAAGGAAAATCAAGGAAAAAGAGCGGCTGCGTCGCCGCTTTGCCGACGCTTGCAGTAGATAAAATACGGCATTCCGGCCTGAGCGTAATATATCCATATTAAGCAAGCTGCACATACCGCCAGACAACATCTCGCGCGTTGTGACTACGTGGAGACAGCAATGAAGTTGATCGACCCGATTATCGAGTTTCAGCCAGAACTACAACAGATCAGGCGCGACATCCATGCGCATCCGGAACTCTGCTTCGAGGAGCGGCGCACCGCAGATGTCATTGCGCAGAAGCTGACCGAATGGGGCATTCCTGTTTTGCGTGGCATGGGGCTGACCGGCGTGGTAGGCATCATCCGGAACGGCAGCAGCGACCGTGCGATCGGCTTGCGCGCCGACATGGATGCGCTGCCGGTCCAAGAGATAAACGCCTTTGCGCACGCCTCCAGGCATGAAGGCAAGATGCATGCGTGCGGACACGACGGCCATGTGGCGATGCTGCTCGGCGCGGCGTACTACCTTTCGCGGCATCGCGAGTTCGACGGAACGGTTTATCTGATTTTCCAACCAGCCGAAGAAGGCGGCGGCGGCGCACAACGCATGATGAACGATGGCCTGTTCGAGCAGTGCCCGATGGAAGCCGTGTTCGGCATGCACAACTGGCCGGGCGTCGCGACCGGTACCTTCGGCGTGACGGCAGGGCCGATGATGGCCTCTTCCAACGAGTTCGAAGTGATCGTGCGCGGCAAGGGCGCGCATGCAGCCCAGCCGCACAAGGGAATCGACCCGATCATGGCCGCGATCCAGATCGCGCAGAGCTGGCAGACCATCGTCACCCGCAACAAGAGCCCGATTGACTCTGCTGCATTGTCGATCACGCAAATTCATGCCGGCAGCGCGACTAATGTAATCCCCGACGAAGCCGTGCTGATCGGTACCGTGCGCACCTTCACCAACGAAGTGCTGGACCTGATCGAAGAGCGCATGCGCTCGATCGCCGTGCATACTGCCAGTGCATTCGACGCGCAGGTCGATTTTCGCTTCAAGCGCAACTACCCGCCGCTAATCAACCATGCGAAGGAAACGGCTTTCGCCATCGAGGTGATGAAATCCGTCGTCGGCGAACAGAATGTCGATACCGCCATTGAGCCGACCATGGGCGCGGAAGACTTCGCCTTCATGCTGCAGGAAAAGCCGGGCTGCTATGTCTTCATCGGCAACGGCGAAGGCGGGCACCGCGACTCCGGCCACGGCATTGGCCCCTGCAATCTGCATAACGCCAGCTATGACTTCAATGACGAGCTGCTGCCGATCGGCGCAAGCTACTGGGTTCGCCTGGTGGAGTCGTGGCTGCGCAAGTCATAAGCCAGGCTAATGCAGGAGATATCCGTCGCGGCCCGCACAGCCGCAGCTCCGCATGCGTCGGCCTTCGTGCGCATTGCGCTGAGCAATATCGGACGGGAATATCCGAACAAGCTCGATCATGTGATCAACGACGCCTCGGAACTGCGCTCGCCGCGCGAGCTGCATCCGGTGTTTTATGGCAGCTACGACTGGCATTCCTGCGTTCACATGCACTGGCTGCTGGCGCGGCTACTGCGCGGCTTCCCCGAATTGCCTGAAACTGCGCAGATACGCGCGGCATTCGACGCGCATTTCACTGTCGAGAATATCGAGGCTGAAATCGCTTATCTGCAACGGCCCTCGCGACAGTCGTTCGAACGTACCTACGGCTGGGCCTGGCTGCTGAAGCTGCAAGCCGAACTGCTTGCGCTGGCCAGTACGGAGCCATGCGCCGCCACATGGAGCGGCAAGTTGCAAGGGCTGGCGGATGTCTTCGCCGATCGCTATCTGCAATTTCTGCCCCTTGCGCAATATCCAATTCGCACCGGCACGCATGCGAACAGCGCTTTCGGCCTGCTGTTTGCTCTCGATTATGCAGAGGCGGTGCAGCATTTCGCCCTGCGCAAGCTGATCCTCGCAAAAGCCAATGCCTGGTTCGGTCGTGACCGTCGCTATCCGGCTTCATACGAGCCGGGCGGCGATGATTTTCTATCAGGGGGACTGATGGAAGCGGCCTTGATGCGGCGCGTGGTGGATGGCTGCAGTTATGCGGACTGGTGGCAGGTATTTTGCCCGCCGCCGCAGGAACTGCAGGCATGGCTTGCACCGGTTGCCGTTACCGACAGAAGCGATCCAAAGCTGGTACATCTCGACGGTCTTAATCTCTCACGCGCATGGTGCTGGCGAATGATCGAGGCGGAAATGCCGTCATCCTTGCGTGCCCCAGTTGCCGCCGCAATCAACGCGCATCTGGCGGCGTCTCTGCCGTACGCATGCAACGGCGACTACGCAGGAACGCACTGGCTCGCCAGCTTTGCGCTACTTGCCCTGACTCACGGATAAAGGACGCGGATCGAGGTCGCTGAGGATTGCGAGCGACGCCCGTTCGCGCAGCAGGCGGATATCGCCATACCAGGCCTCAACCGCTTCGCCGGTATTGTCGGTGTCGGTCAGGACGCCCACGCCGATCAGCCTGCCCGGTTTTTCGCCGAACGCCTTTTCAAAGTCCTGCACGATATTGCGCGCGAAATTGCGCCATTCGCCGACACCATCCTCGCCCTGCGCTGCGACCATCATCTTGATACGGCCGCTATGCGCGCTGGGAATGACGGTGCCGACCGGGGCATTGTTTTCCCAGATATACATCAGCGTCGCATACGGGAAATCATGCCCGGTAACGGCCTTGGCGGTCTCGAACAGGAGCTGGTCGGCAAACGGCATGGATTCCTTGTCGCCGTCGAAGCCGAGAATGATGCGCACCGGCGAATCCTCGGTGGCGCGCTTCGTGTTGTCGGCACTCTTGACAAGATTGCCGACCTTCCAGTCCCAGTGCAGCCAAGGCTGCTCCAGCGGATCGATGCTAACGCGCTGCATCAGCCCGGAGGAAGACTTGTCCGCACGTGCATGCAGCACTGTCATGTTCTGCTTGCTGATCAGTCGATATTCCGTCTGCTTCTTGTTGCGCAGGATGATCAGCGGTTCCCAGCCTTGGGGCAAGCCGTTTGCCGGACTGGAGGAAAACAGCGTGATCGACTCGCTGTCTTCCTCCCCCTCCTCGGATACGTCATGAGAAACTCCCGCAGGAGGATGCGCGCATCCGGCAAGCGAAAACAGTACTGCAAGCAAAGCGATAAGCCTGTTCATGTCGTCCCGTGGCTGGAATGATGGTCTATCAATCAGCCCCATCCTAAATAAACTATTGCCTAACTTGATGAGGTTGCGCAACGCACCGCATGCGGCCTTATATCAAGGCAGCTGATCCGGCTTCTGTCCGAGCCGCCTGCCCGGATTCAAACGCTCCAGCGCCAGCAAAGCGGCCGACTGATCGGCATTCGGTACGGCGCCCAGGATGCTGCGGTAACACTGCGTGACCAGCTCGGTAACCGGCAATGTGATGCCTGCCGCTGCAGCGGCAGCCAGCACGTTTTCCAGATCCTTGGTCTGGCTCTTGA